>CAJJLI010000001.1 GCA_905192625.1 uncultured Clostridium sp.
GGTGTCTACAACTATCATCGAAACAGGACTTGATATTTCTAATGTAAACACAATGATTATCGATGATGCAGACAGACTAGGGCTTTCTCAACTTTATCAGTTGCGTGGACGCGTAGGTAGATCCAATCGTACTTCATATGCATTTTTAATGTATCGTAGGGATAAGTTGTTAAAAGAAATTGCAGAAAAGAGATTGCAAGCGATTAAAGAATTTACTGAACTAGGTTCTGGTTTTAAGATAGCTATGCGAGATTTAGAAATCAGAGGAGCAGGGAATTTACTAGGTGCAGAGCAAAGTGGACATATGGAATCGGTTGGTTACGATTTATACTGTAAAATGTTAAATGAAGCCGTTAAAAAATTAAAGGGCGAATTAAAAGAAGAAGATAGCTTTGATACAACGGTTGACTTAGATATGGATGCTTATATACCATCTACGTACATTAAAAATGAAATGCAAAAACTTGATATGTATAAAAGAGTTGCTGGAATTGAGAATGAAGAAGAATTTATGGATATGCAAGAAGAATTAATGGATCGATTTGGAGAAATTCCTACGTCTGTTAATAATCTATTAAATATTGCGTTATTAAAATCAATGGCTCATTCCGTTTACGTAACGAACTTAGTACAAAAAGGGAATGAGTTAAAGTTTGTACTTTATGCGAAAGCAAAGTTTAATGTTGAAAAAATACCTGATTTACTAACGGCTTATAACAACGAACTAAAATTAGTACCAGGTAATTCACCATATTTTACGTATCAAATTAAGGATGTAAAGAAGAATAATAAAATAGTGAAGTATGATACCCACGCGTTGATTGAAACAATCAAGAAAATCTTAAGTGATTTTAAAGTATTGATGTAGCGAATGATTAAAGAACTTGCGAAACGGCATCTTACAAAATCGTAGATGTCGTAAGCAGCAGAATGAGAGGTAACTATGAAATACATGAAAAAAGTTTCGTTGTTTGTATTAATTGCATCGATAACGTCTGCTAGTATGCTTTCTTGTAATAAATTAGACAAAAAGGTAACAGATACAAGTAAACAGCAAAATGTATCGGAAACAGATAACGTAGAATTATCGAATGAAACAGTTTTATCTGTTGGAGATATCGACGTAAGCTATAAAGAGTTACTTTTGTATATGCAGTCATATAAAGATAAATATGAAAATCTTTATGGAGCCGATATTTGGAGCTATAAGGTAGACGCAGAAGGGAAAACCTTTGAATCTGTATTCAAAGAAGACCTTTTAGAGGATATCATTTATATAAAAACAGTGTGTGCACAAGCTCAGGAATTAGGGATTACACTAGCAGAAGATGAGCTTTTAGATGTGGATGAATTAACTGCAAGTTTTTTTGGAACATTTTCAGAAGCACAAATGACGAAGTATAAAATAGACATAGAAACGGTAAAGAAAGTTTATATGGACAATATGCTTGCGAATAAGATATATGAGAGCTTGACTTTAAATGTTGATACGGATGTAACAGACGAAGAGGCGAGACAAATTAAGTTGCAGTATGCATTTGTTTCTAACGCCTCCTATGACGAAGATGGAACCCGTATAGAATATACGGAAGAGCAACAACAAAAAGCCAAAGAAAAGGCAATTGAGTTAAGGCAAAAAGCTTTAGAAGCCAGTTCTTTCTATCAATTTGCAGCAGAGAATAGCGAAAACAAAGATGAAATCGAGATGACTGTTGGAAAAGGTGATATGGAAGCATCTCTTGAAAAAGTAGCGTTTTCTATGAAGACTGGTGAAATCAGTGAGGTTATTGAAACTAACAGTGGTTATTTTATCTTATACTGCGTTTCAGATTTAGATCGTGAAGCCACTGACGTTGCAAAAGAAGAACTTATTTCTAAGCGCCAGGAAGAGGCATTTGATACAAAATATAAAGAATGGGCAAAAAGTACAAAAGTTAAATTGAACAAAGAGTTATGGAATAATATTAGTTTTGACGATACATTATTTGAATAGACTATAATTTTAAACTTTATAATAGTAAAAGGTAAACTGTCACAATGATTACACTTGTCATTCTCTTGATAAAAGGGGATGACTAGTGTTTAAAGAGTGGCAGTTTTTATTTTATAAAACAAGATATCGGACTTTGAAATATAAAAACTACCTGGTTAGTTTATATGGAATAAAAATGAAATTTAGAACATATACACGACATAATGTAAAATATATTTGATATACAGCAAAGTATATGTTAGCATGATATGGAAAAGTGGTAAATGCATTGGCAATATCTATAACAAAATAACAATGGAAATGGCAACTAACAAAAGTTAAATTATCTTGTTCTAATGAGAAATTATTTATATCGTGCACCTATGCATTGGAGGAGAAGATGGCAAAGAACCTAAAATTAAAAACAGCGAGAGCAGCATTAGATTTATCACAAAAAGACTTGGCTGATAGGGTAAATGTTAGTAGGCAAACAATAAACGCAATAGAAAGTGGAAACTATAATCCAACGATACAATTATGTCGATCCATCTGCAAAGTGTTAGGTAAAACTTTAGATGAATTATTTGCAGAGGACGATGAATAAATTATAAGAAAGGAAACGCTGTAAAATGATTGAAATCAATAATTTAACTAAAATTTATAAGTTAAGTAAAAAACAAATGACACAGATGAAGACAAAAAATAGTATGAAAAAGGCAGCTGAAAACGTAAGTCTTATCGCCAAGGAAGGTGAAATTTACGGATTACTTGGGCCGAATGGAGCTGGTAAAACGACGATTCTTCGTTGTGTTGCAACATTATTAAAACCAACTGAGGGTTTTGTTAAAGTATCCGGTTATGATACGGTAAAACAATCGGAAAAAGTTCGGGAGAACATAGGGTTTCTTACAAATGAGATTAAACTAGATCCTCAATTTTCACCGAAATATATGTTTAATTTCTTTGGAAAACTTCATGGTATGAAGGAAGAGGTTATAAACGAACGAAGAGAAAAGTTATTTACATATTTTGAAATAAAAGCGTTTGAAGATAAGAAAATAGAAGAGCTATCCACTGGTATGAAACAAAAAGCTGCGATTGCCGTTAGTTTAGCACATGATCCGAAGGTAGTTATTTTTGATGAACCTACAAGTGGACTTGATATTGTAACCGCACGCAGTGTTCTAAATTATTTGAAAATTTTAAAAAGTGAGGGCAAGCTTGTAATAATATCAACTCATATCATGGCTGAAGCTGAGAAGTTGTGTGACCGTATTGGAATCATCATTCAAGGGAAAAAAGTTATGGAAGGGACACTTTCTGAAATCCTTAATAAGACGAATACCAAGGAATTAGAAGAAGCATTTTTTGAACTATACGAGATATATAATAAGGAGGAGGCGTAGAAATGAAAGGCGCAAAAACAATTATTAGTAAAGAGCTAACTCGTGTTTTTAAGGATAAGAAATTAGTATTTAGCTTGTTTGTTTTACCAGCGATACTAATGATCGGTATGTACTCTCTTATGGGAACTATGATGGAAAAGATGGTAGATAATGTAGAAAAACATGAATCCATCGTATATATACAAAATGCACCAGAAGAATTGATGGATATTATAGATGAGAATTCATACACTGAAGGGGCTAAGATTTACTACCTATCAGAGACTGATCCAGTGGAAGATATAAAAGATAAAATTTTAGGTGGTACCATAGACGTATTGCTTAGCTTTCCTACAAATTTTGTAGAAGACATACAGTCCTATAAAGAACAAGGTGATAAAATACCGATGGTGGAAGTGTATTATAATACCGCTGAGGATTATTCACTTGCTGCATATCAATCATTAAATGAAAAAGTATTAACTCCATATCAAACAAGTTTGCTTAGCGAGCGTTTAGGAAATTTAGAGCAGTTAACAGTTTTTGCGATGGATGAAAAAGTTATCGTAGACGCAGATAAAGAAAACGGAAAATTACTTGCAATGTTAATTCCTTATTTGATTACCTTTTTGTTATTTGTAGGGGCAATGAGTCTTGGAGTGGATGCCATTACAGGTGAAAAAGAGCGTGGAACCATGGCTAAACTTTTATTAGCTCCAATTAAGCGCAGTGAGATTGTTTATGGTAAATTAATTTCATTGGTTATACTTTCTAGTATATCTGCTTGCGTTTATGCAGTATCGATGATTATTGCTATGCCAATGATGACGGAAGGTCTTATGGGAGATTCAGGAGCTACCTCATCCATACGTTTTTCAGTGATTGAGGCACTTCAATTATTAATTATTATGTTGGTTATGGTTTATGTATATGTAGGTTTAGTTGCACTGGTTTCAGTCATTGCAAAAACAGCAAAAGAGGCTAATACCTATGTTTCTCCAATATACATTATTGTTATTGTAGCAGGATTAATAACAATGTATCAAGGAGGTATTAAAAAACCTCTATATATGTATGCGATACCAGTGTACGGGAACTCATTGGCAATACAGAATTTGATGACGAAGGAATTAACACTGGCTCAATTTGGTGTATCCATTCTTGGTACCTTCATATTAGCGGCAATCTTAACTGCTTTAATAACAAAAGCATTTAAGAGTGAAAAAATTATGTTTAATGCGTAATTATAATGTGCACGATATATACTAAGTATCTTATTATTTAACTTGTTTAAAGCCAAAAGGCTATTGTAAAATAAATCATTTTACAATAGCCTAATTTATTTCGTCAAAGTATGTTTACTTGTATTATAGCACTTTCATGGTATAATTAATTTATTCAAGCTTAGTTGTTTATACTATTGTTAAGGGCTTTGTAAAATCTACATTCAGTGTTTCAATATTAGTGTAATTATAAATTTAATCTCAGGCTTGGATTCCTACTTTGTAAATTATTAATAACATAAAATTTAAGAAAAGCAGAGAAGAAAAGATTAAACGCACAGTAAACGACAAGGCTCTGATTTTGAACTGGTAAGTTTGAATAAATTATATGAAATTTTTATATTAGTATCCATCTTGTTAAAACTAATGGGTGTAAAAAGATATAAATAGATATCAACGGTATAAATGCAATGGGTAAACTTTAATAATATTTATAAAAGTGTAAAGAAAACAGAAAAGAATAGATGCAAAGTAAGAATGGAAGTGAGGAAAAAAAATGAGTGAACCTAGTAATACTATTCAAAAGATACCACATGATCATGGAAGTAATACTGAGAAGTTGTTGGGGACAATGCCAAAAGAACGAGCGTTTGGTTTAGTGGCGGATATATTTGACCAACTAAGCGATGGAACTAGGCTAAAGATTTTATGGCTACTTTGTCATAGTGAAGAATGTGTAAATGATATAGCTGCGGCGATTGATATGAGTGCACCGGCGGTGTCTCACCACCTAAAATCGTTACGTCAAACTGGAATAATTACAAGTAGAAGAGTAGGTAAAGAAGTATTATATACCTTAGAAAAAACACCTAAGGCACAGTTGATTCACAGAATGATTGATGATGTTTTTGAAATAAATTGCCCAAGAGAATCCATAAAATTAGAAGATTTACAAGATTGATATTTAATTCAATATCATAATTATCAAAAACCCAATAGATTGTTGGGTTTGATAATTATAGATAGAATACGAAATGATAGTTAACAAATATGAAAATCAGAAACATAAATTCCTTTATAAACATTTAAATAAATAAGAAAATCTATTGACAAAAATCTTTTCTAGTCATATAATGAATTCAACAATTAAACAGTTGTTTAATCATTTAAACAACCTATATCAAAAAGTAGTATTTAAAACAAACAGGAGGGAATATGATGAAAAAGATTTTAAAGTTAGAAGGATTGGATTGCGCAAACTGTGCAGCGAAGATGGAAGATGGTTTAAGAAAAATAGCAGGAGTAGAAGAAGCTTCTGTAAGTTTTATGACTCAGAAAGTAACTTTAGTTGCTAGTGATGAGAATATGGAAAATATTTTGGTGCAAGCTATTAAGGTGATTAAAAAAGTTGAACCGGATATCATTATTAAATAATAATAAATATTTAAGCTTAGTAGATGTTTACCCTATAGGGTGGTTTCATTTTACAACGGGTGATTTGATATAAAAAGGGTAAAGGGAGGCGCTTATGAAATTTAAAAAAGAAACGCTTCGTATCGGAACAGCGTTAGCTATCTTTGCATTTGGATTTCTTTTTAAAGGATATGAAGCAATTAGTGTGGTTTTATTTGTCTTAGCGTACGCTTTGGCCGGGTTTGATGTATTATATCGGGCCGTTCGAAATATATTACGCGGACAAATTTTTGATGAGAATTTTTTGATGGCAATAGCTACCGTAGGTGCTTTTATCATTGGTGATTTTGCAGAAGGTGCAGCAGTAATGTTATTCTATCAGGTGGGAGAATTATTTCAGTCCTATGCTGTGAATCAATCTAGAAAGTCCATTACAGAGCTAATGAATATTCGACCAGACTTCGCTACGGTTTTAAGAGAAGGCGAATATGTAACTGTTGATCCAGAGGAAGTAAAGGTTGATGAAACAATTTTAGTAAAACCTGGAGAGAAAGTTCCTTTGGATGGAGTGGTAATCGAAGGAAGCACAACACTAGATACTGCAGCATTAACTGGAGAGGCTCTTCCAAGAGAAATAAAAACAGGTGAAGAAGTTATTAGTGGTTGTATTAATATCAATGGTACTATATTAGTTCGAGTTAGTAAAGAATTTGAGGAATCAACCGTAGCTAAGATCCTTGATTTAGTTGAGAATGCAAGTTCAAAAAAAGCAAAAGCCGAGAATTTTATTACAAAGTTTGCAAAGTACTATACACCAATTGTAGTAATTGTAGCTGCTTTATTAGCAGTGATACCTCCGCTGTTAGTACCCGATGCGAGTTTTAAAGATTGGCTATATCGTGCCTTGATTTTCCTAGTAGTATCTTGTCCATGTGCTCTTGTTATCTCCATTCCGTTAGGATTTTTCGGAGGAATTGGCGGTGCAAGTAAACAAGGAATTCTTATCAAAGGAAGTAATTATTTAGAGGCATTGGCAAGTACAAAGACTGTAGTTTTTGATAAAACAGGTACATTAACGAAAGGTAACTTTGCTGTGACTAGTATCAATACACTTTCTGGAAGTGAAGAAGATTTGCTAGAACTTGCAGCAAAAGCAGAATATTTTTCAAATCATCCAATATCGAATTCCATTAAAAAGGCATATGGAAAAGCCATTTCAGAAGAAGATATCAAGGATGTGAATGAGTTTCCTGGCTATGGCGTTATGGCTCGTATCAATGATCAGATGATATTAGCTGGTAACGACCGTTTAATGAAAGAACATAATGTTAATTATGAGCCTAGTAAGGAAATTGGAACCATCGTTTATGTTGCAAAAGATGGTGAATTTATTGGAAGTATTGTAATAGCAGATGAAATAAAAAGTGATGCCCAAAAAGCAATCACTGAACTAAAAAAAGCTGGTGTTCATAAAACTGTTATGCTTACAGGTGATGCAAAACAGGTAGGAGAAAAAGTTGCTTCTGAGCTTGGGATTGATACCGTCTATACGAATTTGTTACCGGCAGATAAGGTAGAAAGATTAGAAGCATTATTAAGCTCTAAAAATTCAAAAGAAACACTTGCATATGTTGGAGATGGAATAAATGATGCACCAGTTCTTGCAAGAGCAGATATAGGAATTGCAATGGGTGGATTAGGTTCCGATGCAGCGATTGAGGCAGCTGATATCGTTATTATGGAAGATGAACCCTCAAAGATCGCTACTGCCATCGCAATCTCAAGGAAAACACTACGAATTGTAAAACAAAACATTGTATTTGCATTGGGTGTTAAAATACTAGTTCTTATAATGGCTGCGTTTGGTATGTCAAATATGTGGGAGGCAGTGTTTGCAGACGTAGGTGTGTCTGTAATTGCAATCTTAAATGCAATCCGCGTTCTAAAATATAAATAGCTCAAACTTGGCAGTATGAAAGATATGAATACATGATAGATTCAGAATTTAGGTTATCAATATTACCTTTTTTCATCTCAGTTCCGATCCTTATCCGGTATAGTATAGATTTTGAAATTATGAAGTCTGAGTAAATAATAATTATTGATTTTATAACTTGCCTAGGTAAAAACCCCCTATTGCTAGATCAGTCTAACGATAGGGGGTTTTTATAATGTTATAACTATAATTTTATTGAATTCTCTATTTGGTATAAGTGTAAGGATCGGTTGAACTTAGTGGCACCATATCATCACAGCTTTGTACTACGGTTATAACATCACCATCTTTTATTGGTGCATCCGGCACATACAAGGTGTTGCTATCTTTAAAGTAGGTTGTTTTATATTCGTTGTTCACATAAACTTTACTATATGGAGTAAAATATTCTCCCTCTACAAGAAGTCCGGAACGATTGCTGTCAGAGCCTTGATACAATGGTGTTACGTTTGTAATGGTTATTTCATGGATACCCATTTGTAGATCAGTTTTCGTGTAAGGATTTACTCCATTGAAACAGTTTAACTCACCATAAAGCATATCATATTCAAGTAATTTTAACTCTTCGAGATAGGCTTCTGAATTATACTGGGTTTGATGGAACTTTGTAATTAAACCATTGTTAATGCCTAATCGGCCAAGGACATATGAGTAAAGTTGATATGCTTCAACTGTTTTGTTTTCAATATCCATATCAAAATTACTCCACATTACATATGGTGTTTGAAATAAATCACCATTTTCAAGGTTATCAGCGGTTAATTGAAACCCTGGTAAATGATCTCCGTACATAACTAAAACAGTGTCCTCATCTATGGAGTCTAAATAATCGATTAACTCTGCAATAAATTGATCCATCTCATGTATTTGATGTGAATAATAAAGGAGTGGGTAATAAAGACTTTCCAAACCTTCTGGGAGAGTAATATCAAATAGCTGTTCTTCAAGAATGTTCTCTGTTGGATAACTGCCGTGACCTTGAACGGAAATTGTGTAGATAAAGTCCTGATTTGGAGTAGATTCAAGGGTTTCCTTTATCTGTGAGGTTAACACAAAATCTTTTGCCCAATTGGTTGGGGTTCGTTCAATATTATTCATATATTCAATCGGTGTAAATGTATCAAAACCAAGCTGTGAAAACACTTGATTACGATCGTAAAAGGTACCAGTGTTGTTGTGAATTGCGTGTGCTGTATAACCAATACCTTTTAGGTTATAGCTTACACTTTCCGCTGTGGTTTTTTGCAAAATCGTTTTATAAGGGTATTCTCCAGGTCCAAAAAAGTCTAGGTTCATACCGGTTATGGCTTCAAACTCAGTATTCGCTGTTCCAGCACCTATGGACGGAACATTTAAGAAACCTGAAGTATATTTTTTTTGTAATTTGTGAAACGTCGGTAGTGGGTCAATCGTATAGTTGATACCTTTTATGAGGGTAGGATCAAAAAAGGATTCTAACTGCAGCATTATGATATTTGGCTTCTCTTTTGTCACTACCTTTGTTGGTTCGGGTGTCGGAGTGGCAGAAGGAGTTGGCATTGGTGTCGTTGTAGGGGTAACATCTTTATTTCCAGAAGGAGTTAATATAGATGGGTCTACAACATCTCCCTTTTCAATTGCATTTACAATTTCGCTTACAACCGCTTCATTATAAGAAGTTGGTCTGTCGATACCTGTATTAATAACGCTATTAACAAAGCAATAAGGAAGTCCGTAATCATGAAATGCATTTGCGAGATTTCCGAAATTAGCAGCCAAATAATTCATTTTTAATCCAAGCCCAGTGAGTAAAAATGATAATCCCAAAGTAATAGCAAAAAAGGAAATACTTTTTATTAAGGAATATCGAGTGCGTAATGGAGAAGTTTTTTTCCATACAATAACGCAACATAAAATTAAAATTGCAATTCCAACACCAATTAATATTAGATGATAAAATTTTAAATAATATCTCCATATTGCAACTGCAGATTTTGCTAACATAATGTCGGTAGCCGTAAACGGTGTTGTTCGAAATAACAATAAAACAAAATCAGTAACACCGATAATAACCCAAACTAAAGATATTACAAACATTACAAAACTACGTCGTTTGAAAAATAGGGAAATTGATAGGGTGACGGCTATAAGAGTTGTATTATATAGAAATACAAGTGGGTTTGTAAATAAGTAGTGAAGTGCGCCAAACAAGGATCGTCGTGACATCAATTCAACAAATAAATTTAAACAAACAGCTGTTACAAGACACAAAATAATAGGATTCGAAAATTTATCCTTTATTTTATCAACATTAAACTTTTTAATATTCCATTGCATAATGAACCTCCATAGGATAAACAATGCATATTAGATGTATTAATTTGTATAACAATAGTTATCGTCATTTTTATTAATAGGTGCTAGTGATCTATTATTTAAAAATGTTCACAAGGATGCGCATGGCGTGCTTAGGTAGTTATTCGATATAAGCAGTGTGCCAAAGCGAGTGTTTGGTGAGTGAACGATTTTGTTCTAAAATTCTACACTCTTATGCCTACATAGTGTATCATAGAATATATGAATTTTATATAGATGTTTTCTTAAGAATTTTTAACAAAAAAGGAAATTCATTCGGCAATATAGACAAATGTTAAGGAAGGATTCTAAGACGATGCAGAATATGAAACAAAATAAAAATAGATATATTAGCTTTCAAGTCATGTATGATGGTACCTCTTATTCTGGCTGGCAAAGAGTAACGAATAATAAGTCATCAAAACCCTCAATTCAAAGTGTTCTGGAAGAAAATTTATCTCAACTGCTAACGGAAGAAATAATGATTACAGCATCTGGAAGAACGGATGCAGGGGTGCATGCAATTTCACAAGTAGTTAATTTTAAGACAAAAAATACGATTGAATTGAAAAGACTACAAACTGATATGAATCAACGCTTGCCGGAAGATATATCGATTTATAATGTAGTTGAGGTCTCAAAAGACTTTCATAGTAGATATGATGCGAAAAAAAAGACGTATATATATTTTATAGATGTACGTGAACGTGAGTCCGTCTTTAATAGAAAGTATTCGTATCCTCTTGGTGAAAGCATTAATACAGATTTGATGAAGGAAGCTGCGAGTTATCTGATTGGAACCCATGATTTTAAAGCTTTTTGCACAGATCGCAAGGATGGAAAATCAACGGTTCGAACCATTTATGATATAAAAATAGAACAGATCAAGGATCGATATGGTGCAAATGAAGTGATGATAGAAATTACTGGAAATGGATTCCTTTATAATATGGTAAGAATCATAGTGGGCAGCTTAGTTGAAGTTGGACTTTTAAAGAGAACACCTGAGAGTATTTATGAAGCTTTGATACAAAAAAATAGAATGAAAGCAGGAATAACTTTAGGTTCACAAGGACTATTTTTAAAAAAGGTAGAGTATTAAATTCTAAAAATTATTTCTCATAAGGTATAAATTCCTCATTTTTACTAACAATATAAACATAACCATTACTTAAAGAAAGTTTTAGACAATTTAGATGGAGGAATATGCAGTATGAAGGCGACTGGAATCGTAAGACGAATAGATGATTTAGGTAGAGTTGTAATTCCAAAGGAAATTCGTAGGACTCTACGCATAAGGGAAGGTGACCCGTTAGAAATTTTTACAGATCGCGAGGGTGAGATAATTCTAAAAAAATATTCCCCTATCGGTGAATTGGGACAATTTGCAAAACAGTATGCAGATTCAATCGGTCAAACAACGGGACATATTGTGGCAATCGCGGATAGAGATCAATTTATTGCAGTAGCCGGAATGAAAAAAGATTGGGTAACAAAGCCAATTAGTAAGGATCTTGAAACATTAATTAACGATCGAGAAAGTGTTGCTGCCGGAAGAGATGAAAAAGGATTTATAAAAGTATCTCAAGATGAAGATGATATTTATTATGAAGTAATTGCACCAATTATTTCAGAAGGAGATGCAATAGGCGCTGTTCTTATTTTAAGCAAAGACCCAAAAACAAATCTAGGTGAAGTAGAAGTTAAGGTTGCTTCCACTGCAGCGGCATTTATGGGAAGACAAATGGAAAATTAATGAATATTGATTTATTAAGGCTGTTATGATAGTATAATTTCACTATCAAAACAGCCTTTTGTTTTCGTTATTTTTTGATAAGGGTTGTTGCTAGATAAACTGCAGTTAAACAATATGTAAAGTGTAAGGGATTCGTGTGAAAAATAGAAATCAATTTTCACACGCAAGTTTGTGCTTGCGCACCACAAACTTGTTATGCGCAAAAGACGTGCGCAAGAATGGGGATTAAAATGGATAAGGCTATAAATCTTAGCAACGAACAATTTATGAACTCTGGATGTCTATATTTTGAACGATATGAAGAAGGAGTAGAAAAATATCCGAATGAAATTGTGACAGGAACAGAAGCTGAATTGAACTTACTGTTATCTGCTCTATTTTATGAAAATGGACCGGAAGAATCTTTTGTTGATTTTTATTATCATAAGCTGACGCAAGAAGCACAGCAAAAGTTAAGTACTGTTTTAAATGAAGAGCAGATGTTTTATGTACAAAAAATAACGAAAAATGCAACTACGGTGTTTTATCAACTTACAAAAGAATTGTTAGAGATTACAGCAGTTCTGAATGCTAAAGAGATGTTATTTAGTACATACTACTTTAGTAAAATCCCATGTACAATATGGGGTAATTATGAAAGAAAATACCCAATCTTTTATAAGAATGAAGAGGTTCGGGAAAAAATTGAAGGGATTATTTCATGCAAGAGAAAAAATATGGATTATTTACTTCCATAACGATGATTACAGGTATCGTTATTGGATCGGGAATTTTTTTTAAAAGCGATGACGTACTAACGTATACCAATGGAAATATGGCACTTGGTATTTTAGTGTTTTTACTAGCTGCCGTTGTGATTATTTTTGGCTCGTTATCGATTTCTATGTTAGCAAGTCGTAGTGACAAACCAGGTGGTATGATTAGCTATGCAGAAGAGTTTATAAATGCAAAATGTGCTGGAGCATTTGGTTGGTTCCAAGTATTTTTATATTTAGCGCCACTTGTGGGGGTTGTCGCTTGGGTATCAGGAATATATTTGTGTCAACTTTTTGGAATACCAGCAACAAATGAAAATACAACATGGATTGGATTTATAGTATTTTGCGCGCTCTACCTTATGAATATATTATCAGCGGCTTTGGGAGGATTTTTTCAAAATGCCTCTATGATAATTAAATTAATACCTCTTGTTATTATATCCGTTGCCGGCATCGTTTTTGGTAAATCAGGCACGATAATGCAGCAGGACGTTCAAACATTTGGTACTGCCATGAGGCAATCCAGTTTACTAACTGCGTTTGCACCAATCGCATTTTCTTTCGACGGTTGGATAATAGCAACGTCCATTTGTCATAAGATACGAAACAGTAAGAGGAACTTACCGCTTGCGTTGATTATATCACCTCTAATAATCTTAATTATATATATATCATATTTCGTTGGAGTGACATCATTGGTTGGTGTTGATAAGGTTTTAGAAACGGGAAATGAAAGTGCATTTCTAGCCGCAAATAAGATATTTGGTACAATTGGTGCTAAGCTAATTTTAGTATTTGTTATTATATCCGTTTTAGGGACATTAAATGGTTTGATTCTTGCATTTATTCAAATGCCATATTCCCTTGCAATACGTAATATGATTCCGTTTAGTAACGTTTTGAAAAAGCAGTCCAGTAAATTGAGAGGCATGCCGGTAAATTCTGCTATTTTCGGGTTTTTTCTTTCGGTAATTTGGATCTACATCAATTATTTAATGCAAAAAGAAAAACTGCCAGGCGATGCATCTGAACTCTCAATATGCATTAATTATTTAAATTATATTATCTTATATTTTGCAGTAATTAAGTTGACAAAGAAAAAAGAAATAAAAAATAAATTTATGGGCTATGTTGTTCCAATTATCGCATCCATCGGCTCATTTTTAATTTTCACAGCAGCATTTTCACACCCACTATTTTGGGTATACGTTATTGTTAGTGTGGCTGTGCTATCAGGTGGGTATTTTTACACAAAGCGTTATTCCATATAATTTACTTTACCTATGAAAGGAAATTTTGTTATGGCAGAAAGTAAGGGTACATTTCAAAAAATATATGAAGTGGTGAAAGAGATTCCTTGCGGAATGGTTGCATCGTATGGTCAAGTGGCTGAATTAGTTGGAAATAAAAGACTTTCACGCGTGGTAGGATACGCACTGCATTCCAATCCAGAACCAGGGATTATTCCTTGTCATCGAGTGGTAACAAAATATGGGGAACTTTCAAAAGCGTTTGCATTTGGTGGTGAAAATAAACAGCGAGAACTTCTAATGAATGAAGGTGTAGGCTTTTTAGAGGATGATACCGTTGATATGGAAAAATATCAGTGGAAAAAACACGTGTTGTAAAGAAATTTAGTCGTAGAAAGACTAAAATCTTCATATAGTTTAGAAACGAATAAATAGGGATGATGGGATTGTGAAAAAAGTTCTATCTATTGATGGCGGAGGCATGAAGGGGATTGTCTCTGCCATCGTTTTAAAGCACCTAGAGGAGAAACTTAAACTCTATAGTGGTAATGAGAATGCTAGGATTGCAGATTATTTTGATTTAATTGCTGGAACAAGTACGGGTGCAATCTTAACAGCACTTTATCTGTTTCCAACTGAAAAAGGAGAATCAAAGTATTCCGCTCAGGAGATTCTTGATTTTTATTTGCTTTACGGAAAAGAAGTTTTTAGAAGAAATTACCTTTATCCATTTTACGGAGCCAAATATACAAATAAATCGTTAAAAAAATTACTTGATAATTACTTTGGGACGACAACGATTGGAGAATTACGAAAGCCTTGTCTTTTAACGTCTTACGATGCAACACAAAGGAAGGCTGTATTTTTTAATACAACATCAAGTAGAAAAGATCCACGGAGGAATTATTTATTATCTGAAGCAGTTTTAGCTTCTACAGCAGCACCGACGTATTTCCCACCGAGCTGCTTAAAGGTTAAAAAGCAATGCTACAATTGTTTGATCGATGGTGGTGTAGTAGATAACAATCCAGCACTATGTGCTTGGGTTGAAGCCCTTAAGTTGCCAAAGTGTGACGGCTTAAATGATATCATGTTGTTATCGGTAGGAAATGTGAATAATCCAAGAAGTTATTCCTATGAAGAAGTAAAGAGATGGGGGCTTATTTCTTGGGCAAAGCCTATTTTGGATATTTTAATGGATGGCAGTGAACAGACTGTTGACTATCAATTGAAACGTATTTATAAGTCACTCAATCGACCACAAGATTACTATCGCATGCAGTGGGTTGTAGAACAAGAAATACCAGCGATGGATGATGTTTCAAATGAAGCAGTTGAAGAATTTTTAGGATATGGTGAAAAGTTAGCAATGCGAGAGAAATATCGAATTGATGAAATTGCAAAGAAACTTACGAAGGTTTAGAGTATCTAGAGGTATCAAAAATTTAGCAATTAGAAAGAAAAAGTGTTGTAGGAACCAACTGGTGAACTGGTTCTATCTACAACACTTTTTTAAGTTGAGGTAATTATTATTTTAATTTTCTAGCATACACAGTTCTTTTGTTAAATTCCTGCAGCAAAGCCTTGTTGATCTGATTTACCTCTTTGTCGTTCACTTTTAAAACCTTACGATCGTATGTCATAATTCCATTAATCTCTTCTTCGATATCTGTAAGCTGAGTATAAACGCAAGCAGAGAGCCCGTTTTTTATTCCAGGAATAATCTTATTATAAAATAATTTATTGTACGCTTTTTGTAGGGAGTGTTTATTTCTATAAATTCGGTAACCATACATCTTGTCGCTGTAGCTATGCTTTTTTAATTTCAGTGCATAACCACCGAACTCAGAAAGAATTACCGTACGTTTTTCTTTTTTAAAACGAAGTGGAGTAAAATAGATGTGAAGACTTTTTACATCACCTACATTTTGGTCAAACCATCCACTTGTACTATCAATTGTCCGGGTACTGTCAAGAGATTTCGCATAATTTGTAACTTGTAAAGCGTCAAATTGTCCCCAACCTTCATTAAAGAGGACCCACATTGCAACACAAGGAAAGTTATACAGTAACTGTATCGTATCTTTTGTCTCTTGTAAAAAATCTTCTCTTCCGTATGCGTCGCTTCGCGAAAACATGTGATAATAATTGTCTTTTATCTTTTTTGATAAGCTTGTAAGTAATGTGGGAAAATAAGTGACAAACCACATATGATAGGAACTTCCTCCGTTGATCATATCTTGCCATACCAGCATACCAATTTTATCGCAATGATAATACCACCTTAACGGTTCTATTTTTGCGTGTTTTCTAAGCATATTAAAACCTAAGTTTTTTGCTGTAAGTATATCATAAATCATTGCAGCATCACTTGGAGGCGTATAAAGACTTTCTGGCCAGTAGCCTTGGTCTAATAATCCGTTATGGAAGTAAGGTTTATTATTTAAAAATAAGCGTTGTACTCCATTCTCATCGAAACCGCACGAAAATTTTCTCATAGCAAAATAACTCATAACACTATCGTTTTGATAGCTAATTTTTACATCATATAAAAAAGGACTGTCTGGGCTCCATTCTTTGATGGTACTTAGTTTTATCGTAGCTTCGAGTATTCCTTTATATGAGTATTTCGCAACAATAGCATCTTTGTCATAGATAGTAAGATCAATATTATCTTGATGAAAAAAGAAAGAATCGTTATCGTTTGTAGTAAGTTTGATATGAACACTTGCTTCATCAAAAAGAGGTGTGATTTTTATGTCTTTTAGATAGTGACTCGGTACGCATTCCATCCATACCGTTTGCCATATCCCGCTAACTGGTGTATAAAACATGCCACTTGGATTTAGTTTTTGTTTTCCTCTAGAATGATAGGAGGTATCGGTTACATCTTTGACTCGAACAACTAAGGAGTTGATATCTTCTCTTAAAAAATCGGTGATGTCGACAGAAAAAGGAAGATATCCGCCGTGGTGAGTAGTAATTTCATGATTGTTTATATAAATAGTAGCAGTTTGATCCACCGCTCCAAAATGGAGAATGAGCCGATTGTCGTGATTTGATATTGGTGAGGTAAAATCCTTTTGATACCATAAATATTCATTGGGATTTAAACGCCGATTAACACCAGACATTGCACTTTCTGGTGGAAATGGTACTAAGATTTTTCCCTCGTATTCCACTGGGAGTTCTATACTCTCTGAGAATAAATAGTTCCAATGTCCGTTTAAATTTATATAACTATTACGCCTTAAGTTTGGACGTGGATATTCTGGTAAAATGTTTTGTGGATTTAAATTTTGGCTAAAATGAGTTTTTAACATAAGTACCTCCATATAAGGGGAAATATACCACATGTCATCTAATATTTCCAATGGTTTGAAATTTATAATGTGTTTTATAATCTGTGAGTTGGGACAGTGATAGTATCCTATGATATTATATTAAAAAATTGTAAATTGTTTACGAAAACAAGTATGCGTGCTATACTTAAATCCAATGTTTAAAATATAACGGATAGAAAAGTTCGGATGGAGGGCAATATGGAGTCAAAATATACACTCAAAGATTTAGAAGAGATTATAGCTCAGTTAAGAGCAGAAGACGGTTGTCCTTGGGACAAAGAGCAAACCCACAGTAGCTTAAAAAAATGCATGATAGAAGAGGCTTATGAAGTCGTTGAAGGCATTGATCAATACGAAGAATGTGGAGAGTATTTAAACTTAAGAGAAGAGCTTGGAGATGTATTGTTGCAGGTAGCAATGCATAGCCAAATTGCAAAGGAAGAAGGAATATTTACAATGGAAGATGTAATACATGATGTTTCTACGAAAATGGTTCGTAGACATCCCCATGTATTTGGTAATAAATTGGTTGGCAGTGCAAAAGATGTCAATGCAAGTTGGGAAAATCTGAAAAAGAATGAAAAAAAAGAACGCAATGAAGTGGATACCTTAAGGCGTATACCTAAGGCATTTCCATCGTTACTAAGAGCCTCAAAGGTATTAAAAAAGGCGGAGGAATTGTACTATACTAGGGAAAAAGAGGCAGAGATCATAAGTTCCATGTGTTATGCAATTGAAGATTTAAGAAACGTTAATAAAGAAGAAAATAGTTTAAGAAGTAAACAACTTATTGGACAATTAATGCTTCAAATAACAAAACTTGCAAGGGGATACCGAGTTGATACAGAGGATGCTCTTAATGAAGCGTTGGAAGGGTATATTGATTCCCTCGAAGGAAAAAACAAGTAATTGGATAATTTCAGAAAAAAGTACAATAAATTACGTATATTTACTAATATTTGAAGAAATAATAGGATATTAGAACTATAAAATAATTTATTTATTTATTTGTATGAATCTAGAGAAAAAAACTCTGTGATTTTGGAAATAAATGCAGAAAATTCCTTGACAAATGCGCTTAATAAGTTTATAAATAGATTGAAGGTGAAATCACATATAATGTGCATTTTAAGCGTATTCACCTGAATGCCCGAAAGATGAGCAATGGCTCTATGGGGACGTGTGAGATAATCGGATATGATTATTCAGAAAGAACTATTATAATAATACTTTAGAGGAGGAGTTTATCCATGAACAAAGCAGAATTAGTTGCAGCTATTGCAGAAAAAACAGAATTATCTAAAAAAGATTCCGAGAAGGCATTAAAAGCATTTATCGATGTTGTAACAGAAGAATTAACATGAGTTGTCCTTTGCTATCGGGGTCCGCGGTACTAATGTGCAGGCCTGGACT
>CAJJLI010000002.1 GCA_905192625.1 uncultured Clostridium sp.
ATGATTCCATCCTCATAAGAGGAACCCGCCGCATATAAACTCATTTGGAAGTTACGATTGTCCATATCAATATGGTGGAACGAAAATTCACAATAAGAATAAACACTTAACTCTCTTGTTTTAGAATCTTCATTTTTAATCTTAACATCCCAAAGTTCTAAGTCATCACCAATGGGTACCGATAAAATCTGCTCTGCCTTAATATAACTATATTCACATGAGTATTTTGTATAGGATAGTCCATGCCTACACTCATATTTTGCTTGATCAAGTGGTTTTCCTACTGGTTGCCAAGAGATACTCCAGTAATCCCCAGATTGGTCATCACGGATATATACATAATGTCCTGGTCGATCCATTGGTACTGCATTCCCACGAAATCTTGTTACTCTATGGTACTCAGGAGTTTTATAAAACATATATCCTCCAGCGGTATGATTGATTACAACGCAAGTATCTTCCACCCCTAAGTAATTTGTCCAAGAAGTTGGCAAATCAACTTTATCGATTACATATTCTCTGTTTTCATTGTCAAAATACCCGTATCTCATTTGCTAATACCTCCCATAAATTTAAAAAACTATTCTGCTTACTCCCATTATATCTGTCAGAACTAACAAAGAATATTGCTAGTAATGTTAATATTTGTTTATTATTGTCCACTATTTTGATACCAATTACAAGTGATTTGTATTAATTTCCCAATTTGTGCGTAATATTATTATTCTCATAAGTATAGGCCCCAATATTCTATAACCTTTCGAGTGTCATAACCACTTTCTCATGTAAAAATAAATCTTTATATAACTATAAAATAAATTATTTAACTATTCCTTCAAATCCTTAGTTTATAGTTTCGACACCTGATGCTATTATTAAATAAAGCTACCGCAAGGCAGAGTCATTCATTAAGTCACTTATTAACGTGCACATAAATCTTATGAGACTCTGTTGGGTAGCTCATTCATCTATAAATTCGTATCTATAGATTCCTATCTATAATTATTTATTTCTTCTTATTGCTTTTATAAACTGTATCATAGGTAAATTAATAAATGCCAATCCATATACCGTAATTAATTGAGGTATGCTTAATGTTTGAACTTTAAACACACTTTGTAATCCTGGTATTAGCATTACACATGTCATTAATAATAATCCAATTGCAAATGCTCCAAATAGATATTTATTATTCCACATTTCTTTTCTAAAAAGGATGAGTCGATCTGATTTACAATTAAAACCGTGAAATAATCTTCCTAAACATAATGTTCCAAATGCCATAGTACTTGCTAAAGTTGCATTCCCCTGTTTATATCCGATATAAAATGCAAGCATTGTGGTAACTCCAATGATAAATCCATCAATACCAATATTAATCATGAATTTCTTAGTTAAGATAGACTCATTCATTGGACGTGGCTTCTCTTCCATAACATCCGATGAGTGTGGTTCAAGACCTAATGCAATCGCAGGTAAACTATCCGTTAACAAGTTAATGAATAATAGATGGACTGGTGCAAATGGTACTGGTAATGCAGCAATGGATGCATACAACACTGCTAAAATGGCACCGAAATTTCCTGATAGTAAGAACTGAATCGATTTTTTGATGTTCTTGTAAACATTACGACCATTTTCAACCGCCTTTACAATCGTCGCAAAGTTATCATCGGTCAATACCATAGACGCAGCGTCTTTTGATACTTCTGTACCTGTAATTCCCATTGCAACGCCAATGTTTGCCTGTTTTAATGCTGGTGCATCATTTACACCATCCCCTGTCATGGCAACGATATTCCCTTTTTCTTGCCATGCTCTTACAATTCGTATTTTGTGTTCTGGTGAAACCCTTGCATATACGGAGATGTGTTCAACAAAGTTCTGTAGTTCTTCATCCGACATTGATTCTATTACTGAACCTTCGCAAGCTTCGGATTCATCCTTTAAAATACCAATCCTTTTCGCAATGGCTGACGCTGTTATTTTATGATCTCCAGTAATCATAATCGGTTTAATACCTGCGCGTATACAATCTGCAACCGCTGCTTTTGACTCCTCTCTTGGTGGATCCATCATAGCGATTAACCCAAGAAATACGAAGTCATTTTCACTTTCTAATGTTAAAGCTTCCTTATCTTTTAACTCTTTGTAACAAAAAGCTAACACTCGAAGACCATCTTTTGAGAATTCTAAATTTTGACGTTCAATTTCTTCTTTGTCCTGTTTGGTAAAATCAACGACTTTACCATTCTTTTGAATCTTTGTGATTCTTTCAATTAAAGTGTCAACCGCACCTTTGGTTACGATTGTATATTTTCCATTGAATTGATGTAAGGTAGACATTAACTTTCGGTCACTGTCAAACGGTATTTCATCCAATCTTTTAAATTCATCTCTTAATTGTTGCGCTGTAACAAAAAGTTTTTGCCCTATATGGATTAATGCGGTTTCTGTTGGGTCTCCAATCTCTTTTCCATCAATAATCAAAGCATCGTTGCATAACATACTATGTGTCATTAGTTGTTTGATGGATTCATTGCTAATATCAAGCTCCAAAGCCCTAACACGTTTACCATCCACATAATAATCTTCTACTGTCATTTTATTCTGCGTTAAGGTACCTGTTTTATCAGAGCATATAATTGATACACTTCCAAGACCTTCTACAGCTTGTAATTTACGAATAATAGCATGCTCTTTTGCCATTTTTTGCGTACCAAAGGATAGTACAATTGTAACAATAGAACTTAAGGCCTCTGGTATCGCCGCTACGGCTAATGCAACTGCAAATAAAAACGCACTACCAACCTCTTCTCCACGAAGTACACTAATTCCAAACAAGATACCACAGAAAATTAAAATAATGATAGAAAGCTTTTGACCAAACTTATCTAAATTCATCTGTAATGGTGTCTTTTTTTCTGAAGTAGTCTTTAATAGATTTGCGATTTTACCTACCTCTGTATTCATACCAACTGAGGTAACCAAATAAGATCCCCTTCCATAGGTTACAAAACTTCCGGAGAACACCATATTGCTTTGATCTCCTAATGGCACCTCACCCTGAATTGGTTTATGAGTTTTTTCTACCCCTAGGCTCTCTCCTGTAAGAGCGCTCTCGTCAATTTTCATACTTGCATTTTCTAAGATACGACCATCTGCTGGTACATAATCTCCTGCTTCTAGATAGACTTCATCTCCTACCGTTAACTCTGCAGATGGTATTTTTACTATCTTCCCATTACGCAACACTTTTGCCTCAGGCCCTGATAGAGCTTTTAAGCTATTCAATGACTGCTCTGCTTTCCTCGTCTGAACGGTTCCTAAAATTGCATTAATTGTGATTACAACCAAGATAACAACTGCACTTTCAACATCTTTTAAAAATCCCGAGACTACAGCTGCAATCATTAGGATGATTACTAAAAAGTCTTTGAACTGATCTAAGAATATTTGTATAACACTCTTCTTCTTTCCTTCGATCAATTCATTTCGCCCATACTTTTCTTGATGTTCTTTTACTTGTTGCTCACTTAACGGTTTTAGTCCTCCGTTTAGTTCCTTTCTTAACTCCGTTCTTGTCATTTGATAATAAGGTTTCATTCTCTTTCTCCTTGCTTTTGTTAATTTCTAGTTGCGAGAATCAAGATTTTTGCACAAAAAAAGACCTTCATTGCACAAAAATCCTGCAATAAAAGTCTGGCTATTTCATTATAATCCGAATAAAGAACTCTTTATTGAAATGACGAATCATAAACGACAAGGCGCTAGCTACTCCCTTTTACAAATCACAATATAACGGATAAATGGTGCATTTGTCAACGACCAAAATGTACCATTATCCATATTTTACAAGCATTTTACATTCCTTATACATCGATTTTAGGTAAGGTAACATAAAAGCAGCTTCCTTTCCCTAACTCACTTTCTACCCAAACGTTTCCTCCATGGGCCGTAACAATTGATTTAACGATAGCTAGACCGATTCCTGCACCACCAGTTTTACGATTTCTTGACTTATCTGCCCTATAAAAGCGTTCAAAAACAAATGCTAATTCTTCTTTTGGTATACCAATTCCATCGTCCTGAATCCGAACTTGAACCATGGTATCTGTTTCCCACACATGAATTTTTACGTGACCATCATCTTTTGAATACTTCATAGCATTGGATAACAAATTAAGTAGGACCTGACTTATCCTATCTTTATCTGCTACCACAGTACATGAATGACCATCAATTTGTATTTCTAAATTTTTATTCTTTTGTTCTAATTCAAAATAACTACTCACTGTTTGAATTACTTGTAGTATGTCAAAAGGTTCTTTTTGAAGTTTCAAATTATCACTTTCTACCTTTGCCAATTGCTCTAGGTCCCTTACTAACTTGGTAATACGCTGGATTTCTTCGTAACAACTTTGTAAACGATCCCCCGTCGGTTCCCATACCCCCTCAATCATAGCCTCTAAAAAAGTACCTATACTAGTCAAAGGTGTCCGCAGTTCATGTGCTACATCCGCGGTTAACTGTTTTCTTAACCCTTCTTGTTCATGTAGTGAAGTGGCTAAATGATTAATGGAGTGTATAAGATCGCTTAGTTCTTTTGTATTTACTTCTCCTTGAAATCTAGTTTCATAATTTCCTTTCGAAATTTCCCCTGCTATGCTTATAATTTTGGTAATTGGATTACTAATACGTCTTGATAATAGCCAGGCAATTACAATTGAACATATCAAAGAAACAATTCCTGTACATAACAATATGGAGTTTAGGGCACGTAAGAACTGAAAATCGTTTTCATTCAAAAAGTAAGGTCCAAAATATTGAATGGTTACTTTCCCTACTACAAGATTATCCGAGCTTAAATCTATATCCTGTGAAACAAACTCACCATGGATTCTTGGATATTTTTGTTGCATTCTTTGTGAGATATCAGACATTACCATCGTACACAATGTCATGTCGTGTTGCTGTGCATCCCATACAACTCTATTCTTATTGTCGTAAACCGTTATGATATAACCATCGTATAAGGCATTCATCCCTATTATGTGAATTGAACTCTTATTCCAGGTGCGACTGAATGTATTATACTGTGCACTAAGGCTATTGGCGATTTCTTCTGTTGTTTGCTTTTGTTGGTCTGTGATATATGATTTAAACTTTTGATTGATAAATACGTTCGCTAATAGGCTAATGAATGCCACTGTAAAAAGACTTAATAGAGCAATTGTTAAAGTAAGTTGTGTTCTTAAACTCTTCTTCATACAATTACTCACCTCCAAACTTATAACCCTTGCCATAAATTGTACGTACATAAATTGGTTCTTTCGGATTATCTTCGATTTTTTGTCTTAGATTTTTAATATGACTATCAATGGCACGGTCAAACCCAAGAAACTCGTCTCCTAAAGCAAGCTCAATTAGATCATTCCTAGTAAATACTCTATTGGGATACTTTATGAGTGCAGAAAGTATTTTTAACTCGCTTGGCGTTAAGGCAACTATCTCTTGTCTCTTTTTGATCGTATTGCTCTCAAAATCTACAATCAAATCACCTTCATTGTATGAATTTCTAGTAAACAAAGGTACTAAATCATCACTGGATCTTCGAAGTACCGCTTCCACCCTACCATGCAACTCTTTTAGGCTAAATGGCTTTGTGATATAATCATCCGCACCTATTTTCAATCCTTTTAATATATCACTCTCTTCCACTTTTGCTGTTAACATAATAATTGGAACTCGTGATTTTTTACGTATTTTAGTACATATATCCTCACCAGTGATATCTGGTAACATAAGGTCTAATATGATTAATGATATATTTTCAGTGTCAAATATCTGCAATGCCTTTGCACCTGTTTCCGCAGAAAACATAGTATACCCTTTGCTTTCTAAAAACGATGTAACTACCTCTAAGATTTTGACTTCATCATCTACAACTAGAATTTTCTTTTCATTTTTACCCAAAATTAGACCTCCCAAATGTACTACAATTAATTAAACTTGTTATCGTACCTAAATTAAAAGTTATTACTTTCATAGTAATAACTTTTAAATATAGACTATCATAATAGCAACTTTATAATCATTCTTTACCATAGATTTTTACAATAACTTTTTTGTAAGTAATTATCTGTTGAATTCATTATAGCATTTTTTAACCAAATACCTCAATCACATAATTCATTATAGTCTAAGAAGCTTAAAGCTATCTTTACTACATCCGTACTAATAATTTGTCTTCCAGTTTGCAAAAATAGCCTTTGATTCCATAAGAAACTCATTGGAAATCGTAATATTATTTTCATCTACTGTTTTATCCTCTGAAAAGATAGGAACTGGATTACATCCGCCTCTTGAAACTTCAACATCACTTGTTCCAAATACATTCCCACAGTTTTGACATATAAGGTTTTCGCCACTTTGTTTATAGAAGCCTCTTCCTGAACTATAACAAATTTGGCATGTATTAAATGCTGTACGTATTGTACCATCTGACGCTTTTACTGCTAGCACCTCTAAGGTAGTACCATCTACTTCCACTGGATAAAACGTTGCAGTTGTTGTTATTTCATCCACTGGAATGACTAAATCGCCTTCCTCAGTAATTACACCATTTCCTTGATTTGCCCCTTTTGCAACCTCGCTTCCTTTCTTTTTATTAATACCTTCACTTATAACTGCAATTAATATAATTGCTAATAAAATTCCTCCAACAGGCAATAATATACCTCTTAGATTATTCTTATTTTTACTTCCTTTTTTACTACTTTTTTTATTACTCATAATTCCTCCCATTCTGCCGCGTTGGCTACGTAATTTTAGTGACAGCTAGCTCCATTGCTATAATCTACATCGGGATATTGTATATTCGAGTAATCCCATGTTAGTGTCTCATAATTCTTTACTTCTTCTTTAATTGCATCAATATCAATATTATTTATATCAGGAACCACCTTAACATACCCATAAAAACTATAATCTTTTGTAGAAAAAGCAAAGTCTTCGGATGGAATTAAATAAACAAAGTTCTCCCCATCCAGCATTGTAAGTGTTGTGTTATAAGAAGGAAACAAGAGTGTTGAATTTTCATCCGTTCGTGTTTTTGCATTAATCACAAATTCTGTCTCCATCCCAGCTTGAAGAATCACAATCGCTGGAGTAAATCTAGATTCATTCATATCAATTTGTACCACTTGATAATCATCTAAAATCTCTCCAACCGCCACTTCATCGCTTGGTATTTCGTATCCAGCAGGAACCGGCTCTTTTGTAGGTGCAACATTTTCTATTCCGTTTCCTGAAGTGCCATATCCTCCTGTATTACCACCCGTTGGATCAACGGTATCACCGCCTTCGCCGTTTTCATCTACAACCGTTATCGTACTTCGAATCATACCCATCCAACAGCTATATACAAAGGTTCCAGTCTCCGTAGGTGTAAATTCAATTACATTCTCCCCAACTTCAAAACGTTTTTCAATGTTGTACTCTGGTACGAAGATTCGATTATTACATCCATTAATGGTACCTTGCCCGGCAGTTATTGTCCATTTTACAGGGATTCCTGCCCTAACAGTGATTGGTTCATATCGTCCAGAGGATAACGAGGTAGATACGATTTGAACTCCATCCTTGATTTTGGCCTGCACACTATTTCCACCTGTCGGTACTCCTAAGGCAAACCCCGACAAGCTTAAGCCACTATTAAGCATGGAAGCGCCAAGAAATACTACTAGAACTGCTCCTGCGGTCATAACTTTTGATGTAAATTTCTTGCTTAAAATAGAACTTAATGCACCAAGAGTAAACATTAGGGGAACCGTTCCTAAGCTAAACAAAAACATGGAGATTGCACCCTTAATTGGATCCCCGGTAGAAAGTGCATACAATTGCATCGCCTGTAGTGGTCCACATGGCATTAATCCATTTAACAACCCAACGTATAATGAGCTATTGCTATTTTCCCCGGCTTGTGCTTTCTCAGCTTGTATCTTCTTAGCAAAAACCTTTGGCATTCTAGGATTTAATTTACGTAACCATGGAAATACATTAAGCATATTTAATCCCATAATGACCATAAATACACCGGCTAAAATTTGAACAATACCTTTCATACTTCCAGAAAACGATACTACAGATCCTAAGGCTCCAACGAGTGCGCCAACTAAGGTATAAGAAAGGACACGACCTAAGTTATATAAAATACTTGGTCTAAGTGCGGCAAGCCGACTCCCCTTATCTTCATCTTTTGCACTTTGAGGGATACATTGCGATAGATTGATTCCTCCACACATGGCAACACAATGGACTGATGTAAGGAGACCTATCACAAACAACATTCCATAACTCATTCCTTCTTGTGCTTGAGGAAAGATATTAAAAATATTTGTTATGCCAAAATGCCGCATTAAAGTATAAACCGCAAAAATTAGAACAACTGCCCCTAAAACTTTTGAACCACCCGATTCTTGTTTTGTTGTTTGGCTCTTCTTTTGAAATAATTTTCCTCTTGTTGCTTGATCCGTCTCTTGTTCTTCTCTTATTACCTGATAATCCAATGCTTCAATAATTTTTATAAGTTCATCTAGTGTAATTTTATTGGCATCATATGTAATCTTAGCAGTGCCATTACTATAACTAACCGCTGCTTTATCAACTCCTGTGGTTTCACTTAATTTACTTTCAATCCTGTTTTCGCAACTTACGCATGACATACCACCAATTCGTAGCTTTTTTGATTCCATATTACTTTCCAAATGCATTCCTTCTTCCATGTTATTACTTATTTCGAATTTTTATAAAATTCTTCTTTTAAGTACTTGTACCTATCCAAATCATAAACAATTATATCAGAAGCTTTTGTAGATAATATGGAGATGTAAAAATTAAAGCAAAAAAGAGTTACCACATATATTTCGTAGTAACTCTTGCTAATCTATTTTCTATTCATTTATTTTCATTCCAACACTACTTCTACAAACGAGGGACGCTTGAACCTCAATCTTTTTTGTAAAGCTACGTCTCGTAATCATCCGGTCTTCTAAGGCTAAAATCGCTTCTTTCCCCATTTCATATGTATGAATGTCAATCGTCGTAAGCGGAGGATATGCAATCTTCCCTGGGCTGTCCCCATTGATTGATATAATTGAAGTGTTTGCCGGAATCCCAATGCCACGCTCATTTAACACATGAGTCATTCCTATCGCTATAGGATCATTGGATACAAAAATTGCAGGGGGAATATCTTTTTCACTTTCAAACCATGATTTCATCATCTGATATCCACTCTCGGAGCCATGTTCTCCCTCAACAATCCCCACGCATGTTACATCTTTATGTTCTTCTAGAAATCTCTTAAAATGATATAACTTGCTAAAACTCTCCGTCGTATCTTCTTCATCATATCCACCAAAGTAAGCAATTTCTCTATGTCCCATGTCGTATAGATATTGCATTGCCATCGTAACACAATCCCCAATGTTGTATGTAATCCAATCCATCTTTTGTGGATAGAAATTCATTTTAGCTAAGCATACAAGATTATCGGTTTTTATTCGCTCACAGATAAAGTCTACCTGTTGTTTTGAAAAATTCCCCAACAATAGCGCACCTTCTACTGGCTTAGTAAAGGACTCTAAAAATCCTATTGGCATAAAAACAAACTGAATATTATTTTTATAACAGATTTCTTCAATACCAGTACGTACTGTAAAGTAATACGCATTATTGATTTGATTGATAAAGTGAGTATCTTTATGAATTATTACAAACGTTGGTCTCTCCGTCAATAACTTTTCTTTTTTTACTTTATAATCTAACTTTTCTGCTATTTCAAAAATCTTTTTTCTTGTTTCATCTCCGATATCAAGGCTTGGATCTTCACGTAATGCTCTTGATACTGTAGATTTTGACACCCCAGCCATTGTTGCAATATCGAGTAAGGTTGCCATCTACACACCTACTTTCCGTTCTTATTTATCAAAAATTCCTTCCACGTATAAGGATCATCCACTTCAATCATATTTACACCAAGACTTAAGGCCAATTCCATACACCGATTTGTATTTAATGTAGAACCATTTACATAATAACCATTGTCTTTTAAATTTTTCACTATGTTTGGAGTCAAGTTATAAACATAAGAAATGTAGATGCTTGCATCCATTTCTTGCATCAAGGCGACTGGATTATACGGTACAAAAGGAACGATAATTCCAATCATAAGTTGTTTTTCTAATTCCTTTAACGCTTTTAATACTTGATAATCTGCCCCAAAAACAAAAACATTCTGCAACATCTCATATTTCTTAATGCAACGAATAAGGCTAGGTAACATTTTCATACTTAATTCCTGCATTTGAACCGGGACCTCTTTTAGCTCGAGTCCAAAGTAAAGTGATCTACTTTTTCCCCAAGCTAAAATTTCATCCAATGTATTTATTTCAGTGTACTTTCTTAACGCATCCAAAGTATAATCACTTGTGCATCCAATCAACTTTAATTTATCTTCTAAACAAGTATCATGATATATAACAATTTGATTATCCTTTGTAAATTGTATATCAATTTCTAGATAATCTGCTCCTCGCGCAATTCCTTCTTCCATGGCTTTTTGGGTGTTCTCTTGATAACTTCTTAAGCAACCACGATGTCCACCCACTAATATCCTATTAGACGTTTCTAATAACTGCTTCATAGCAACCACTTTCCGGAACTATCTATTCCTTACCACTTCACATGGTATTCTCCATTTTTTTTCAAACTAACCTTAGGATATTTCTCAAAGTATTGTAGAATCAACTCAGGCATTTCAATTTGTATTTCTTTCACAACTTCTAATCCCTGATACATCTCATATCCACCGGCCCCACTGGAACGATAATTGTTCATACAAAGCGTATAATACTCGTCCATTTCTACCGGATTTCCTTCATACGTAATGGACTCTACTCTTTCGCCCTTTGGTTTTTTGACATTTATATTGTAACAGATTCCAGAGAAAAAGTCATAATTATAATGCTCAACTTTTGGTTTTAAAAATGAATCAGAGATACAAAGCTCATTCTTAGAATCAATCTCAAAATACTCAGCGACCCTCTCAAGAGCCTGTTTTAGCACTGCGCCACTTACCTTTAGTACTACTAATATATTTGGAAAACGATAGGTTGCGATTACATCCCGAACCGTTACTTCACTATTAAAACCTGCCACTTCATTTGCAAGACTTGTACAAGAAATTTGAGCACCCGAACTTTCAAACTGTACCTGATTAAAAAAGTCAGCAATTTCAGTTCCATGTACCGCCATATAAAGAGGCTCTTTTGGCAACAAGGAATGAGGGAGAAAACCAACTGGTTCATCTAGCCATTTTTGTACACGTTCTTCGATAGGTAATAAACTCTCATATAAGTTCTTATCACATGCATTCCCCGCCTCTTTTAAATCCGAACTAATTTTAAAGCCTTCCATCGTTTCACTAATATTTAACTCAATATACTTCATAGCACTCGCTGGAGTTTGGACGATATAAGTGTTGTCTTGCCACTGTCCCTTTACTCCCATATGTTGATGTCCAGTTAAAAGTACGTCAAATCCTAGTTCACGGCAAATTCGATTTCCAATATTCTCAGTAGTATTGGATAACTTCTTACCTGTTTCTAAATCTTCCTCAAAGCCTCCATGATAAATACAAATGCAGATATCTGCTTCTTCTTTCATTTTTTCATAAGCTTCTTTTATTTTAGGAAACGGATCGGTAACTTTTAAGTTTTTTATATTTTCTGGACGCTCCCACAAGTTTACATAGTCTGTAACGATACCAACCAAACCAACTTTTAACCCATTTCCCATTACTTTAACGAATGAAGTTGTAATCGGAAGTTCTCCCAATTCATCTTTTACATTCTCGCTTAAGCAAATTGCATCTAATTTCTCTAAATATCCTTTTAGATATTCATAACCATAATTAAAATCATGATTGCCTAGCGTAATAAAGTCATATCCCGCAGCATTCATCACCTCTGCCATCGGATAGGCATCCCGTTCATATTTTTGGCAATAGTACGCTAAGGGAGAACCTTGTAAGGAATCTCCACCATCTATAATTAATGTATTCTCATCTTTCTTAAAATTATGAATACAGTGTAAGAGTCCCATATCCTTATGCTCTTTCGTATCATAGGAAGTAGGAAATATATACCCATGAACATCCGAGGTAAAATATATCTTTAAACTTCTCTTGCTTTCCATTCTAACCCACGTTCCTTTCATAATAACGTTCTTTATATCTCTTATATAAAAAACTACACTTTATTTTAATTTATTTTCATGATAAGTATTCTATGTCAAATTATACTCCCCTATTAAAAGAAGAATCTAAAATAAATTCCCAGTGAATTTTATCTTAGATTCCTCCATGAGTTAGAACGAACCTCTAACTCTTAACCTCTAGCCAATTTTACACGTATTCTCGTTGAAATAAATTCAACGATTAATATTAACACAATAAGACCAGTTAAAATAGCACCAACTTCGTTCCAACGGTAAGAGCTCATGGCGAACATTAACGGTGCACCAATACCACCTGCCCCAACCATACCTAACACGGTAGCATCACGAAGATTCATATCAAAACGATATATAATTGTTGATATAAAATCAGAAAACAACTGTGGAAGTATTCCATAACGTATTTTTTGGAAGGTGTTACATCCACTTGCATCCAGCGACTCTAATATACGTGTATCCAAATCCTCAATAGCTTCAATGTACATCTTAGAAACCATACCTACTGAGCAAAGAGACATTGTGAGCAGACCAGTAAATGGTCCACCGCCGGTTACACGGATAAACATTAATGCATAAACAAACGCTGGTATTGTACGAATGGCGATGATAATGACACGCCCAATTACCGTAATCCATTTTGGCATAATGTTAGAAGCTGATAAAAACGCTAGTGGTATTGCTATAATAGCACCTACGATTGTACCAAGAAATGCGATACACATAGTTTCTAACAATAGATAGGCAACACCTGTATTCGTAAAGTTAAAAAGAAGGTCCAAATCAGGATGGAATATCCCTGAAATAATATTCTTTGCTATCGCGAACCCGCTTCCTTGTATATTTTCTAATTTCACCGTAGATCCTGACCATACAAGCAAAGCTACTACAATGAGTGCAATAACCACTTTATAAATCCACTTTTTTGGTTCTTTTTCCATTTGTTTTAGAACTGCATCACTCATTTATTCTTTCCTCCTTACGTCAGTTTCTTACGCAAATAATGGCTAACCACTTCAATAATAACAACGGTAACAAAAAGCATGACAAGAATCATACCTACATTGTCATATTGTCTCCAGCCGATTTTTTCATTTAAGATAAGTCCAAGCCCACCTGCACCAACATAACCTAAGATTGCTGCATAACGAACATTTCCTTCAAAGCAGAATAAGCTAGTAGATAAATACGCTGGAAGTACTTGAGGTATAATTGCTGTTGTAAATGCAGTTAATTTATTTGCACCCATTGCCTCCATCGCTTCATAAGCGCCCATGTCTACGGTTTCAATCTGTTCAAATAATTGTTTGCCGATGTATGCGAAGGTAAAGATTGCAATCGCTACCATACCTGCAAATGTTCCAAGTCCAAAAATATAAGTCGCTATTAATGCACATACTAAAGTAGGTAGGGTACGTACTATACTTAAAAACAAACGCACCACCCACAATATGAGACGGTTTTTAACAATGTTACTGGATGCTATAATTGCAAACGGAATCGCAAGAACAGCACCGATGACTGAACCTAACAATGACATTTTAATTGTGTCAAAGAGTGGTTTCCAAACACTTGACATATAGGATGTCTTTGGAGGAAACATTTTACCAAGTATAACAAAAAACTCATTTCCTCGTTCCATTAAAATGGCCAAATCAAAACCTGTAATTTTTACAGAAATAACAGTAGCTATCACAATAAGAATTAGAATTAGTGGTGTCCTACTGCGATATTCTAAGACTTTTTTTCCATTTGATAAGGTCATTTCTTTCGGTTTTAAAATCTTATCATATAATCTCATGCAGTCTCCTCCACATCAATTGGAAGTTCATTTCCATATATTGCGGTAAGTACCTCCTGGTCTACTAAAGATGCTGGTCCATCATATACGATTTTACCGGAACGAATTCCAATTACTCTAGTTGCATACTCAAGTGCAAGTTCCACATGATGAATGTTTATTAAAACAGAGATATTCATCTCCTGATTAATCTTTTTAAAATCGCTCATTACCTGTCTAGCAGTTACAGGATCTAGGGCTGCTACTGGTTCATCCGCTAAGATAATTTCAGGTTTTTGAGCTAAGGTACGTGCTAGGGCAACTCGTTGTTGCTGACCACCAGACAATTGATCTACTCTGATATACGCTTTTTCAAGAATACCCACTTTATCAAGAGCTTCTAATGCTTCAACCTTTTGTTGTTTTGTAAATAAACCAAACAATACTCTAAAAAAGGACATGTCAGGAACATTTGCTGTTAATACGTTTTTTATTACCGTAGTTCTTGTTACAAGATTAAAGGATTGAAATATCATTCCAATGCCTCTTCTAAATTTACGTAAGCTTTTTCCTTTCAAGGTTTTAACCTCTACTCCATTCACCATCAAATCCCCCGAGGTAATTTCATGCATACGATTTATGGAGCGAATTAGCGTTGACTTTCCTGCCCCTGATAAACCGATAATTGCAACAAATTCACCCTGATCTAGTTTAAGTGACACATCATCTAACCCTCGTACTCCATTGGGATAAACCTTGTTTACATGTCTAAACTCTATCATTTAATACCTCCAAAATGATGGGTATTTCATAAAATAGTTTTGTTTCCTATGTTAAATCCATTCTTTGCTGGTTATGCAAAAAACATAACAATCATGGGGACAAAATTCTATTTTACTACAGTCCCAAACTTTACATAAATTCAGGGATAAGCTGTTTCCGTCTCATCCCTGAATTACATTTACGCTAGTTATCGATTCAATTGTTATCTATTTTTTATTACTGATTTAATTCTTGAATTAACTTCTGAGCAGCGCGTTCATTATCATAATCAGAATCTTTTGCTGGTTGATATCCCATATGACTGTAAATAGCAATTACTTCTTTACCTTCTTCTGTGTTACCAATGTTAATGAAAGCGTTTTGAATTGCTTTTTTCAAATCATCATCCATTTTCTTAGAATTCTTGCTTACCGATACAGTATCATTGAAAATAGGTGCTGTTACACCAATTACATTTGTTTCATCCCAGATTGAGGCAGCACGACCATATTCGCTTCCCCATTTATCTGCATAATCGCGTCTTGCATCTGCATAAGTTAATAATACATCTACTTGTCCAGCTGCTAAACGAGCCATGGCACTACCATAAGAATCGGATTGTACCGCATGTGATAAATCTGTGATTCCCTTACCATATTTATCTTGTAACCATAAAGATGGATAAATATATCCAGCTGGAGAAGATGAGGACATTACACTCCAATTTGCAGAATCTAAGTCTTCCCAAGTTAATTCTTCACCTGCATTTACCTTAGCTGCTAATTCTTGTCCTTTTTCAGAAGGACCAGCGATCATTAATGCACGGTAAGATACCGCTTGATTTTCAGAAGCTTCTGTTGGCTGACCATCGTTCCAGTCTTTAGCCTCATCAAAATCTTTATTTAAACCATCACGAGTTGCTGTTAATAAAACTTCAGCACCATCATCGTATAATACATAAGTTCCACCTGGAATTAATCCGATATCTGCTGTACCTGAAGATAAAGCTTCACCTACTGCTTCGTAGCTTGTACCAACAGTAATATCCACATCCTTAATGTCATAACCTTCTTTTGCAAGTTCGGTTTTTAACATCTCTTTTAATGGCTCTGTTGCTGTAACAATTTCTTTTGGCTCTCTGGATGGAACAAAGTATACACTTAACGTATCAATGCTCTTATTTCCAGATTCATTTGTAGCTCCCTCATTCTTTTTTGCGCTACATCCTGTAAATAATGTTGCTACCATTGCTAGAGCCAGTACTGAACCCATGATTTTTCTTTTCATATTCATTATCCTCCTAATGATTCACCGTAAAAATCTCTACAATATTTATAATATAATAATTTAGTAAATTTTCAAGTACTTTTTATGTAAAATATACGTAATAAAATCTTCCAATGTATCAATTCCTTATCTTTTTTAAGACAATAGATGGATTTCATGCAAAATATTAATTATTTTAACTGTTTTGTACCAATAATGTTTACTAAACTTTCTGATTTATTTTTCTATGATTACTACTTACATTTATACTTTTTTATCTTTGGATTTTTATATCTTTATCTCCACTTTACCTTTTATGCTTTTAATCTTACAGTTTTATGTTATAATTAGGAAATATTTATAATTTATTGTAATTATTATTCAGGTCTATTATATAGCATGGATTACAAGCATTTATAAATATGTAAATGATACTATTTAAGAACTCGATTTGTGCAAAAAATTATTTCATTTCAACACATTAAGACTATGCAGTCATCGTGATCTAAAAGATATGTAGGAGGAAAATAATGAATTTTAATGATATAATTCCCTCAGATTTTAGAGGATGTATTTCAGTAAGAAAAGATGGCGTCAATATTTACTCTGCTTGCCAAGGTTATCGTGATTTAGCAAATCAAATCCCAAATACTATAGACACAAAATTTGCTACAGCATCGGCAGGAAAAGTATTTGTTGCAGTCGCTATCCTACAATTAATTGAACAAGGAAAGCTATCTTTTGATAGCAAAATAGGTGACCTACTTTCATTTGATTTACATAACATTGATAAGGATATCAATATTTCACAACTGCTAAATCATACCTCAGGTATTCCTGATTATTTCGATGAGTCTATTATGGACGATTATGATGAACTTTGGACCGACTACCCAAACTATAAAATCCGTAAGAACAGGGATTTATTACCGCTGTTTATTGACAAACCCATGATGTACGAAAAAGGCGAGCGTTTTCAGTATAATAATACAGGCTATGTAATTCTTGCTCTTATCATTGAAGAAATAATAAAAAAGCCGTTCGATCAATATCTGAATGAAGCAATTTTTACGCCATGTCAAATGAACGACACTGGATATTATGAACTTGATCGTTTACCATCTAAGTGCGCGTGTGCATATATCTGGGATGAAGAACGGAACGAGTACTATACAAATATTTATAGTGTAGATGTGAAAGGTACTGGCGCTGGAGGTGCATTCACAACAGTTAATGACATTGAACGCTTTTGGGATGCACTGCCATACATAAGCGAGATAACTTCTGGTCAGACCTCCAAATCTGCCACATA
>CAJJLI010000003.1 GCA_905192625.1 uncultured Clostridium sp.
AATGGTGCTATATATATGATAAGCACAGAATATTTTAACAGTTGTGAGAGTATCTATGATTCAAAGTGCTTTGCTTTTATAATGAGAAGGGATCATTCTATCGATATCGATGATGAATTTGATTTTAATATAGCAATGGCTATTATGAATATGTAATTTAAATAATTATATATTATGGATAATAAGGAGAAAAGAAGTGGACAAAGACATTAAGAGAATATTATATTTAAATTCACAAATTTTAAAATATTCGGATAAAACCATTATATATTTACGATTACAAAATTATAATAAAGCACTATTCTTTTCGTCTAAAACAATAGATATTTTGATGGAAGTGTTTGAGGATATTATAAATAAAAAAAGTTACTTCAATGTTGATTTTGATATTGTCGACGTGAATTATATAAACCAAATGTTGAGAGGTCTACTAGACGCTCAAGATAACTACGATTATATTCTACTAGCAGACTTATACGAGATGCAACTTAATACATTCATCTTACAGTTACAAGAATTTATTATAAGTAAAGAATCGTTAGAGTATAGTATAGTCAATTACGAAAAAAATCTGAGTTTGATTAATAAAAAGGATAATAGACTGTATAGATTAATGCAAAAGCAAAAAATGCTTGAGGATATATTAAATGAAAAGTATTCTATAGAGTATACATCGTGTGGAATGCCTACATTGGCATTGTATGATAATGAAAAGAAATATTATTTACACAGCAATGGGCAGATTTATCGCGAAGCTGGTATGCTTGCAAGAGAGTGGTTTTTTGATGATAAATCAAAATATATTATATACGGTTTAGGACTTGGGTATCATGTTATGGAACTTATGGAATTAGATGAAACCATAACTATTAAGATATTTGAGAGTGATCTAAATATAATACAGTTAGCATGTGCATTCTCAGACATGGAGAAAATTCTAACTAACCCAAGGGTTGAAATAATTTATGACCCTTTATTTGAATTTTTAAGTAAAGAAATTAAAGGTATAGATGAGGATACATCATATGTTATTCATTATCCCTCTATGAGAAATATTAAAGATTCTAGAATTAAAGTCCAGCTTGAAGACTATTTTGTTGAATATAGTTCTATTAATAATCAACTACATAAATTGAATAATAACTTTAAAAATAATATTTTACATAGTGATGAGAGTATTGAGACTATTAAAGAACAATTTATAGGAAAAGATATATATATTATTGCTGCTGGCCCATCACTTGATAAGAATTATTTGAAATTAAAAGATATCAATAAGAATAGTATTATATTAGCTACAGGTACTGTCTATAAAAAATTAATAAAGGCAGGTATAGAACCAGATTATATAATTATTATAGATGCTAACCCGGAGGTGTATTATCAAATTGAAGGAATTGAAGAGTTAAAGATTCCATTGATTTACTTATCTACAGTATATAATAAAGTCGTAGAAAACTATAGAGCCAAAAAATACATAATTCTACAAAATGGTTATGATAAAGCAGAGAAGTATGCTGCTAAGATGGGGTATAAGCTTTTTGATACGGGTGGATCTGTAAGCACTACAGCTTTAGATATTGCTTTACAACTTGGCTGTAAACGAATTATTTTTCTAGGACTTGATTTAGCCTATTCTAATAATCAAGACCATGCTCATGACATATCGTCAATCAATAAAATAACTACAAATAATCTAAGATTAGTTGATGGCATTTATGGAGATAAAGTTAAAACTAGTAAAAACTTAGACATCTATAGGAAATGGATTGAAAAAAGGATTAGTGGTGTAGAAGGTATCGATATTATTGATGCAACAGAGGGTGGAGCTAGGATATCAGGCATGAAAATAGTAACATTGAGTGAAGTTATAAGTAAATGAAATTATGATTTATTAATTAAATTATCAAATGGTAAGCTTTATGATGAAAAATCCACTTAGAAAATAGCTGTGTAAAAATCGGAAGGGTAATTTAAGTAGCCTATAGGAGATAAAATTTTTATGTTAGATTTAACTAAACAAGTTCTACAGAATTTGATAAAATTGGTTCAAGCATACCGTAATGGTGAATCTTCAGAGTCTACAATGTACTATGTAGACGATATAAAAAAAGTATTTATAAAATTAAATTCAATGAATTTAATAAATGATTTTTATGAGAGTATTAGGAATGAATTTAGTAGCGAGGCAGATATATATATATTACTCCTATCTGTCATATATAATTATGTAAATGATGAAGAAAGTTTAATGGAGATTATGTATCTTTTATGTCAGGATAAAATTGAATTTTTTACAGGTTTAAATGTTAGAACACAGATAGAATCCTGTATCTTTAGGAATCCGAATATTAGTCGTAATTATAGATTGAGAAGGAAGATACATAAAAGTCAATTATTAAAGCTAGGGGAGATGTTAAATCTAGAATTACCATATAGGCCGTACAGCAAAAGAAATGAAAAAAGAATTGTGATTGTAACAAATCAGTTATTAGTTGATTTACATGCTCCTACCAACATAACAAAGGAAATATGCTATATTTTGCAAAAAAAAATGGGATTTGAAGTTTTATTAATTGTTGCAGTTGAGGGTACGGGAAGTGTTGATATAAAAGATATATGGTTTGATCCGATAAAGATAAATTATGTAACAGAATATACTGGAAATTTTTTAATAGAGAGAAATGGAGAACAGATTGCTGGTTATCAAATTATCATATCTCAAAATAATTTAGATGAATTGAGACGTTTGGTTGTAGATGTTTATAATTATAACCCGGCGTACGTATGGTATATGGGTGGTTTGACGTTATTTGCTGACTTGTTTAGAGATTGTACTACAGTATTAGCGATGCCTTTTACAGATGGTTATGCTATTTCTGAAGCTCCAATTATGGTGAATTATCTAAATAGCCAATCTAACGATGTTAAGGACATGGAAAGTTATTTAAAAGAAACGAATCAAATTTCAGTACATTACGATTATAGGATACCTGTAAAATCATCTGATAAGCAATATGCTAGAACTGATTTTGCATTAAAGAACAACGACTTTGTGATATCTATAGTAGGTAATAGACTGGATACGGAGATTACGGATGATTTTATCTTGTTCTTAAAGAAGGTATTGGGGATTGATCCCAATGTAGTAATTGTATTTATTGGTGTTTATGAACATTATAATATGTTATTAGAAGATAAGGTATTTAAAGATAAAACAAGGTATCTAGGATTCCAAGATGATTTATTAGGTATATTAACAATGATGGATTTGTTTTTAAATCCACCAAGGCAAGGGGGAGGAACAGGTGCTATTTATTCATTATATAATGGTGTTCCAGTTGTTACATTAGATCATTGTGATGTAGCTAATTTTGTTTCAAAAGAAGATGTATGTGCTAATGATATTCAGATGTTAGATCGTATAGAAAAATATATAACTGATCCAGTTTATTATGAAAAGAAGAGCAAAGATGCTATAAACATCCGATTACAACTAAGCGAGAATAATTTAACAATATCTACTAATGAATTACTCGATGAAGTTAAGAAAATTGCTGTATTAAGGGATACTTAGTAACTAATCGAAAATATAAATATACATGTTAGGGGGAAAGAAGATGAATAATCCTATTTTTGTAACTCGCGCATCTATGCCTCCGATTGAGGAATATATGAATCAAATTAAACCATTATGGGACTCAGCTTGGCTTACTAATATGGGGATAATACATCAACAGTTTGAGACAGAATTATTAAGTTATTTAAGAGTTCCAAACTTATCTTTATTAGTAAATGGACACATGGCTCTTGAGATGACTCTACAAGCTTTAAAACTTAGTGGGGAAGTCATTACTACACCTTTCACTTTTGCATCAACCACGCATGCAATAGTAAGAAATGGATTAACACCAGTCTTTTGTGATATCAATCAACAAAATTATACTATTGATGTAAACAAAATCGAAGAATTAATAACAGAAAAGACAACAGCAATTCTTCCTGTACATATTTATGGCCAGATATGTGATGTAAAAGCAATTGAACATATTGCTCAAAAGCATAATTTAAAAGTCGTTTATGATGCAGCTCATAGTTTTGGTGTAAAGTTAAATAATATAGGAATAGGAACATTTGGTGACGCATCAATATTTAGCTTTCATGCTACTAAAGTATTTAATTCTATAGAAGGGGGAGCTGTAACTTTTACGGAAAAGCAAATTGGAGATGAGTTATATAAACTTAAGAACTTTGGGATTCTATCTGAAACAGAGGTGGATGGTGTTGGAGCTAATGCCAAAATGAATGAATTTCAAGCAGCTATGGGAGTATGTAATTTGCGGCATGTTGATGAAGAAATATATAAGAGAAAATGTATAGTAGAACGTTACAAAGATAATTTAGATAACTTAATGGGTTTAAGAATATTAGAGGAACAAAAGAATGTTACAACAAATTATGCATATTTCCCCATATTAATCGATGAAACTATATTTGGTATAGACAGAGATACTATGTACAATAAACTTAAAGAAAAAAACATTTTTACAAGAAAGTATTTTTATCCTTTAACTAGTCAATTTCAATGTTATGAAGGGAAATTTGGTATTGAAAATACTCCTATTGCCCAATATGTATCTGAAAGAATCTTAACATTACCTTTATATGCAGAAATGAAACTAGATGAAGTAGATTTAATATGTAATTACATTTTAGATCTGAAAAAATGAATAGAGTACTATCATTGAATAAAGTAATGGGAGGAACTAAGACGTGATTTTGGGCATTTATGGAGCTGGCGGACTTGGACGAGATATATTAATATTAGCTTATCAAATTAATAAAATAGAAAATCGATGGGATGATATAGTTTTTATTGACGATACGAATGGTGTGTTTAAGGTAAAAGGAACGCGGGTTCTCTCTTTTGATGTAGCCGTTATACTTTATACGAATAAAGAATTGGAATTCATAATTGGTGTAGGTGAGCCTAGATATAGAAAATTATTAAGGGAGAAAGTAATTAAAGCGAAGTATAGATTAACAAGTATGATTCATCCTTCAGCAATGGTTTCTGAAAGAGACAATATAAGTTCAGGAGCAATCGTTTGTTATAATTCATTTATATCATGTGATGTAAATATTGGAGTGAATGTTTTGGTACAACCATTAGCATGTATTGGGCATGATAGTCATATAGGAAGTGATAGTGTTATATCAACATTTGTGAATATTGCAGGCGGTTGTGTGATTGGTAATGAAACATACATTGGTATGCAAGTGCCTATAAAAGAATGTACTAAAATTGGAAATAATACTATTATTGGAATGGGATCTGTAGTGATAAAAGATATTCCAGATGGAGTGATAGCGTTTGGTTGCCCAGCAAAAGTAATTCGTGAAAATATTGATAATAAGGTTTTTAATAAGTAAAATTAGAAATTATTTATTAAAAGATATATCTGGATTACAGAGATAAAATGTTTATTTTAAATGATAGTATTCTTCTACTATAAAGTTAACTTCTTGTTATTATAGCTATTCATGACATAAGCCCCCCTAAAGTTTTATTGACTTCCCCCTCAAATCCATTAAAATAAAACCAAAGGAACCGGTCGCGTGAATGGTTCCATTTTTTGTAAACAACCTATAAAAACATTCCGATAAGGGGAGTGGGAGCAAGGTTACCATAAGTGCATGTCTGATTGTAAAAAATGAAGAACAGGTACTGGAGAGATGCTTGCGATGCTTACAACCAATAGTAGATGAAATAATAATAGTAGACACTGGGTCAAGCGATGCTACAAAAGAGATAGCTGGGAAATATACCGATAAGATTTACGATTTTGAATGGGTAAATGACTTTGCAGAAGCAAGAAACTTTTCATTTTCCAAGGCAAGCATGACTATATTTATGTTGCAGATGCCGATGACTGGTTCCAATCCTTTTCTTGTCGGTATAATGGCATGCCATTGGCATACTTTTGATACATTGCCCAGACAACTGACGATGATGAAGCAAGACTATGCTTCATCAAACCTTTAGGAGCTCTCGTGTTGACGATGTAAGGCACATAATCTTCCTTACACTGTGAACATTTATAAGTAACGCTAACATATTCAAGGACCTTAACACTTGCGGGAATGTACTGTAGTTCCCTATGTACTACTACTGAAAATGATGATTTGAAACAGACAATCTGTTCTGATTTTCATTATCAAATTTGTTTTATAAAGGATCTTACCCTGTTTACCTTAAAAAGGGTAAACGCCCCCTAGGTAGGTTTGAATTTAGGCAGATTGTCAATGTTCACCAAGTACATCATTCAAACTTTAGCTGTAATCTCTGTATGTAAGTAAGCGTCTGCATAAATTGATGCTTACGAAATGTGATACGCCAATATTCTTATCTGAAGACGATTTGCATTAACTATTATACTGTGACTGCTATAGGCCACAGCATAGTCGATTTGATTATAAATGTTTTTTTCATAGAGTTCTTAATCGATATCAGCAGCTAATTTTCGTGGACGACCGTTTTCTTTTAAACGAATGGCGTATGAAGTTTTGTTTGTTTCCAGTTTTTCACGCGTGAGAACATCGCAAACCCGCTATCACCGCGAAGAAATATATTGGTCTCAGGATAGTTCGTATGCAAGTCAAGCAATAAGGGATATAAAAAGTTAGGTGCTCCTCTGGATGTATAGGTATTGACTGAACGCAACTCTGCCTTTAATAAAACGCCGGTCAATCCATCAAACACTAGTAATGGATATCATTGGTTTTGAAGGATCCTTTAAAAAATGAAGGATTTCTATTTTATGAGTAAACTCTTTTATTAAGAGCAAGCCTGCATCGTAGGAAAGTTTTCCTCTATTAAAAATTATTTTAATACTGTTATTGCAATTTAAGGGAAGTTCATTTAAACTACAAGTCATAGGCTTTCTCCTTTGTACGTTGTTGTGGAACTTCTTTTAACAAAGAGGAGGCCTTTTTTCTTTATCATGACTTCACTTTTTAGGTGAAAGTAATAATCGAAAAAAATACAGTAATAATAAGGTGTTGCTAGACGCTAACAACGTCAGCGTGAATAATTCTGAATTATAAAATAAAATGTCTAATAAAAAGACTTGATTAAAAAATCATGATTTATAGTTATAATAGATTATGAATCTGAATTTATACAACATTTGATCTAATGAAAATAAGATTCAAAATTCTTAAATTATTGTAAAAAGGAGATAAGATTAAAAGTTCTTACAAAGGTGATAATGTATGGGAATGAAAAAGGAAATAGAACAGGATTTAACTGAACAAAATCTAGAAGATGCGAAGAAGAAAATTAATATTTATGAAAAAAAATATCCATATGATTTGGATAACTATTCAATGAAGGCTTTATATGAGTTTTATAATGGTAATATAGATACTGCAATAGAAGAATGCAAAAAGGGGTTAAAGCAAAATATATACAACTATGATTTAAATTATAATATAGCAGTATTTTATGAACATCAAGAAGAATACTCTTTAGCATATGAATATTACGTTAAAGCAAAGACAATAAAGGAACATAGTAAGGATAGTGATAGAGATATAGTTATAAAAGAGCTAACTGAAGATGAGAATAGGATTATATCAAAGATAGAAGAAAGTATTAAGACACTAAATAAATCTGATGAAATCAAACAAGTGATAAAAAGAATTAAAATACTTGACGAAAATGGACTAAGAAAATTTGGATTAGAAAATATTTGGGACTGGGCAAGGGGCTGCCAAAAGTTAGGACAGGTAATTGAAGATGGGTCTGGGAATAAACTCTTTGCTGGTAATCATCAAAATTACTTCGATAGATTATCACCTGATGATATGCTTAATCGAAGTGTAGATGTTAGAAAGGTGTGGCATAATTGTAAAAGTCTTCAATTTTTTTCGAAAGATATAATAATTTTACCAATAAGTTCATTAGATAATGATGTTAATTTTAAAATAATAGAAGAGGATAAAGAATATTCTTTTAAGATAGAGCCTAAGACTTTTTATTATTATAGGTTACAGGGTAGTATAAAAATAGAAGCAGATTCTGAACTGGTTATTGGAGAACCTATAAAATTAGGAAGAGATAAAAATAAAAAAGCATTGGTACTAAATATATTCGTAGATGGTTTATCCTCTATATTTTTAGATGAGTATGGAATTGAAGAGCTTATGCCAAGGACATATGAATATTTTAAAGAGGGATTTAAATGTAGCAATATGTTTACTACCTCAGATTGGACATATCCTAGTATTGCATCTTATAATACTGGTAAGTATCTAGTAAACCATAAATTATATCATCCAACTTTATGCAGAGAATTACCAACTGATTATCCAATTCTTGCAGAACATTTTCATAACGAAGGTTATACAACAGCAAAAATTGATGGTGATTGGAGAAGTACTCCTAATTACGGGTATGCAAGGGGAATTGATAGGAGTATTTATAAGCGGGGGTGTATGGGTGGACAAATTATAACTGAGGCTATTGAACATATAGAATTTATGAAAGATACGAATCAATTTTTATGGATATGCGTCGATAACTTACATGAAGTAGCGGATGGAATTGAACAAAAAGCGTCAATACAAAAAGAACTAAGTTTAGAAGCAAGAGTCAATAGTGATGCTAAAGATCCTACATCTGTCAAGCAACAATATAATACTGGTAAAATAGAAAGATATAAAGAACAGATTAAGTACATAGATAGAGATTTAAGTTTACTCTACTCCTATATAAAAGACAACTTCAAAGAAGAAGATATAATTGTAACCTTATTTTCAGATCATGGACAAGGGTATCTATTAAGAGATGAGGAATTCTTTTTAGCAGATTCTAGAACAAAAGTGCCACTTTTTATCAAAAGTAGTAATCTAAAAGCAGGTGCTGTATGTGATGAACTTGTTTCAGCGGTTGATTATATGCCAATATTATGCAAGTTGGCAGAGATTCCAATTGATATGACAAAAATTGATGGGAATTTGCCAATATCTTTTGGTGGGACAAAAGAAAGAGAATATATATATATCGAGTCTTTACACCCTGGAGACCCTTATTATGCAGTTATCAAGGAAAAGGATAGAATATTTCATTTTTCAACAGTTAAATCTACTAATAATGATGGACGAATTGAAATAGAAGCGTATGAAGCGAAGTTATATGATACTACGGGTACTCTGATTGAGGATAGAGAATTACTGAATAATTATATTAACGTTGTGTTTGAGCATATAAAAGAATATATACTATATTAAATTAATAATGTAAATAATTTAATATTCTTGAATTTTAAAGAAAAATAATATTTAAATAAAAGATCTGTTCAATAGAGAGGTTATTAAACTCTATATTGAACAGGGATTTTTTTGTACTTAAAATCACACTAAACTAAAAAATTTAGTTCAAAATATATCAAATATTAAAGGAAATGAACAAGAGGGAAATTATATGAACAAAAAAGTATCAGTTTTAATATTAATTGTTTTAAGTATTACTTTACTTGTAGCATGTAAAACAGATAAGGAAGACAGAGTTGTAATTTATTCTAGCGGATATGATTATGAAAATGAGTATTACTTGAAACGATTACAGGAGGAATTTCCTGAATATGAAATAATTATTGAATATTTAAATACTGGAAACCATGCTGCTAAGCTAAAGGCAGAAGGAACGAATACAGAATGTGATATAACTATAGATTTGGAATATCCATATTTAGATGAAATTAAGGATAATCTTGCAGATTTATCTTCATATGATTATTCAGTATTTCTTTCAGATTTGATTGATGATGATTACAAATACTTACCAGCGCTGCGCAATGGTTGTGGTATAATTTTAAATATGGATATATTAAAAGAAAAAGGCCTTGAAGAGCCTAAATCATATAAAGATTTATTAAAAGAAGAATATAATGGGCTAATCTCAATGCCAAATCCAAAATCATCAGGAACCGGTTATGTATTTTTAAAAAGTCTTGTTAATGCATGGGGTGAAGATAAGGCCTTTGAATATTTAGAACAATTAGAAAAAAATATTTTACAATTTACTTCTTCAGGTTCTGGTGCAATAAATTCTTTAATTCAAGGAGAAACTGCAATTGCTCTAGGGATGACATCCCAAGCAGTAAAAAGTATAAATGATGGAGTCAATTTAAAAGTTGTTTTTTTTAAAGAAGGTTCGCCATACAATGCATATGGTCATGGGATAATTAAAGGTAAAGAAGAAAGGGAAGCAGTTAAAAAGGTGTTTGACTACTTTTATAATCATTTAATAGAAGAAAATAATGAAAAGTTTTATCCTGAGCTAATCTATAAAAATAAAACAATCGCAATGGAGAATTACCCAAAAGATATTATATATTCTGATATGGGTAATGATTCACCAGAAAATAGGGAAAGGCTGCTAGAAAAATGGCTTTATTAAATGATATTAAATTAGAGATAAAAGACATATCTAAAAGTTATAGGGATATTAAAGTATTAGATAAGATTAATTTTAATGTTTATAATGGAGAATTTTTAGCTATACTTGGTTCTTCTGGTTGCGGAAAAACAACACTTTTGCGCATATTAGTAGGTCTATTAGAACCAACGACAGGTAGAATACTAAAAGATGGAAATGATATAACAAATCTACATCCATCAAAGAGAAGTATGGGATTGGTATTTCAAAATTATGCATTATTTGAAAATATGACTGTTTTAGAGAATATAGAATATGCAATGAAGATTAAGCCTGAATTTAAAGGAAAATCTAGGGAGATAGCTATAAATTTAATAAGGCAAGTGGGTCTAGAGGAACATATCAATAAAAAACCATATAGCCTATCTGGTGGTCAACAACAAAGAGTTGCCATTGCAAGAACATTAGCGCTTAGTCCTGAGATTATTCTTTTAGATGAGCCAATGTCTGCACTTGATGTTGATACAAGACTTAGTCTTAGAAAAGAACTCAAAGATATTCAAAAAGAATTCGGAACTACAATGATCTATATTACTCATGATCAAGAAGAAGCTTTCGCTATGGCTGATAGAATTATGGTAATGAAAGAGGGTATTATTGAACAAATAGATGTTCCAGAAAGCATAATTGAAAGTCCTGGAAGTGAATATATTCAGACATTTATAATTGATAATTTGAAGTCTAAAATAGAATCAATAGCAAGGTATATAAGGATATGAAAAAGAAAAGTTTAAATTCAGTAAAAATACTGATTGTTTTATTCTTTATAATCTCAGTCATATTTCCACTCATGAAGATGTTTACATATATTGGGGAAGTGGATGTGAAGAAGCTTATATTATCTGAGCAGTTTCTAAGGGCATTGAAGAACTCTCTAACAACAGCAATAATTGCAACCATAATATCTATATTAATATCCTTAATTTTAGCATGGGGTATTATGCGGACAAACATTAAGTATAAAGGCCTATTTAGTATCATTTTAACATTGCCAATGCTTATTCCTTCAATATCTCATGGAATGGGATTAATTGTTTTATTTGGTAAAAATGGCGTTATTACAAATATGTTAAACTTAAATTGGAATATATATGGATATTGGGGTATAGTCATTGGTTCGGTTCTATATGCCTTTCCAATATCATTCTTAATGATAAGTGATATACTAAGATATGAGGATAGTACACCTTATGAAGCAGCAAGTATATTAGGGTTTTCTAAATGGGATAAATTTAAATCAATAACTATTCCATATATTAGAAAGCCAATGATTTCCGTTATATTTGCCAATTTCACGATGATTGTAACAGATTATGGTGTACCACTAGCAGTAGGTGGTAAGATTACCACATTACCAGTAGTGATTTATCAGGAGGTTATAGGATTACTTAATTTTAATAAAGGTGGAGTGATTGGACTTATTCTTTTGCTCCCAGCCTTTATTGCATTTATTATTGATTTATTTAACAAAGATAAGGGAAATATTGGATTTGTAGCAAAGGAGTTTGATATTAAAGAGAATAAGGTAAGGGATATTTTATGTTACTGCTTTATTTCCTGTGTAATATTATTTGTTTCACTTCCTATATTTGCATTTATTATATTGACATTTGTAACTCATTATCCCAATAACATGAGTCCTACATTAAACTATATTATTAACACTGTGAAAATGGGAGGAAGTAGATACTTAATTAATTCCTTAATTATCTCAATATCTGTATCAATTATAGGTACAATTATTGCATACATAACGGGATATTTTACAGTCCGTCTCCCTTCTAACCTATCTAAGATCTTGCATCTAATTTCAATTACTTCGTTAGCTGTGCCTGGATTAGTGTTAGGACTAGCCTATGTAATAACCTTTAATAAATATACGATATATGGAAGCATATGGATTCTGATATTGGTAAATCTAGTCCACTTTTTTGCGTCTCCTTATTTGATGATTTATAATTCATTAAGTAAGATAAATGATAATTTAGAAGCTATTGGAATGACTTTAGGTATAAGTAGATTAAGAATGATTAAGGATGTTTTTATTCCCCAAACAATAGGTACAATCTTGGAAATGATATCTTATTTCTTCGTAAACTCAATGATTACTATATCTGCAGTATCTTTTTTGGCAAATGTAAAAACTAAGTCACTATCACTTCTGATTAATCAGTTTGAAGGTAATATGATGCTAGAGGCATCAGCATTTGTATCACTAGTTATTTTAATAATTAATATTACAATGAAATATATGGTGTATTTTGTAAAAAGACTAATAGGTATAGGAGGTCATAACAAATGATAACTAAAAGACAATTTGATATATTAACATATTTAGAGGATACAAGGAAATACGTAGCTCAACGTGAGCTTGCAAAAGAAATAAATTCATCCCTAGGTACAGTTAATAAAGATATACAAGATTTAAATGAGATGGGATATATAGAGGAAGGCATCATAACACAGAAAGGAATAGAAGCTTTGGAGCCATTTAAAGTGGAGAGGGCTATATTTATAGCGGCTGGATTTGGATCTAGAATGGTACCAATAACTTTAAACACCCCAAAGCCGTTGGTTAGAGTAAAGGGGATGCGTATAATTGATAGTTTACTAGATGCTGTTCTAGAAGTTGGAATAAATGAAATATATATTGTTAGAGGATATTTATCAGAACAATTCGATCAATTACTTTATAAATATCCAATGATAAAATTTGTAGAGAATCCTTCTTATTGTGAATCAAATAATATTTCATCAGCGATGTGTGTAAACTATTTATTTAGAAACGCATATGTATTTGATGGAGATTTATTACTAAATAACAAAAAGCTGATATCAAAATATCAATACTCATCTAATTACCTTGGAATCCCTACCCAAAGAACGGATGATTGGTGTTTTCAAACAAAAAATGATAAAATTACAGGGGTTAGTGTAGGTGGAGTAAACTGTTATCGTATGATAGGTATTTCATACTGGACTAAAGAGGACGGCATGAAGTTTGCAAGTCATATCAAAGAGGTTTATTATTCACCAGGAGGTAAGGAAAGATTTTGGGATCAAGTTGTTTTAGAATATCATTTAGATGAATATGATGTTAGCCTTAGAAAATGTTCTGATGAGGATATAATTGAGATTGATACATTTCGGGAATTAATAGCACTTGATAAGACATATGATATAAGTTATTAATAATTAGGAAATAAAACATGGATCTTATTAGGTTAAAAAGTTCTATTTGTGTACTCTTTTTCTAAAACAGAAAACACAATTAAGAAATGTATCTTGAAGGACGAAAACTATATTTAATTTGAAATGAGCTCTTTAGAATTTCTGAATATTGAATATACATGTAGTAAACGACTATGGCCATAGGATGGCACAATTAAAGAATATGCTTTGATTAGAGCTAGAACATCAGAAAACTACAACTCCCCACCCCCTAAAGTTTTATTGACTTCCCCCCACAAATCCATTAAAATAAAACCAAAGGAACCGGTCGCGTGACTGGTTCCATTTTTTAATAAACAACCTATAAAAACATACCGATAAGGGGAGTGGGAGCAATGGTTACCATAAGTGCATGTCTGATTGTAAAAAATGAAGAACAGGTACTGGAGAGATGCTTGCGATGCTTACAACCAATAGTAGATGAAATAATAATAGTAGACACTGGGTCAAGCGATGCTACAAAAGAGATAGCTGGGAAATATACCGATAAGATTTACGATTTTGAATGGGTAAATGACTTTGCAGAAGCAAGAAACTTTTCATTTTCCAAGGCAAGCATGGACTATATTTATGTTGCAGATGCCGATGAGGTCATTGACGAAGAGAATATAAAGAAATTCTTACTCTTAAAAGAGGCCATGTTACCAGAAATTGAGATAGTACAAATGCTATATACCAATCAGCTCCTACATAATACAACCTATAATTTCGATGCAGAATATCGCCCGAAGCTGTACAAACGTCTTAGGACATTTCAGTGGGTTGATCCGTTGCATGAAATGGTTTCGCTCGAACCAGTTATTTTTGATAGCGATATAGAAATAATCCATATGCCAACGAGCAACCATGTGAAACGTGACTTTTATATATATAAAGAAGCAATAAAGAAACATGGGAATTTGTCAAAAAAATTAAACGCTATGTATGCAAGGGAGCTGTATATTGCAGGGGATGCGGGAGATTTTAAAGATGCAGAGGCTTACTTTTTAGAGCAAATGGAGCAGGAATCAGACTTAAACGAAGTGAAAAAATATCAGTGTGTCATTGCAAAAGCGTGTTTGGCGAGACATGACTTTCATGAATTTTTCAAAGTATGTTTAAAAAATATAGCATTAGAAGAGGCATCCTCTGAAATATGCTATCAACTTGGTGAGTATTATTATTTAGCCCACGATTATAAAGAGGCTACTTTATGGTACTATAATGCAGCATTTGAAACAAAACCAGAATTAAACATACATTATGGTGGGGATTATCCACTTACACGTTTGGCGGATTGCTACCATAAACTTGGGTGTAGCGAACAAGAACAACAATATAAACAATTGGCAAGTGAATGGAAGATTGAGAGGTGATAGCCTTTTGTTAGATACAGTACATAAAATATTTGAACAGAATATAGAATTGCTAACACAAACGGAGAAGGCAATTATTTATTTAAGAGAACAAGAATATGAAAAAGCTTTGAGTATCGTAGCAGATACTGCAGAGTATATCAATTATGTTGCAGATGCAATCATCCAGCATAGAGAGTATTTTGATTTAGTTTCTGTAGAATCCATTATGGAGATGCTTGAGGGTATACTTGATGCAAAGAGACAGAAGGATTTTGTCTTGTTAGCAGACTTGCTTGAATTGCAGCTCGTTAATTTTATTTGCAGTGTACAAGAACTGATCATGAAGAAAGAGGATTATCTTGCATTCAATGAGCTGGATTTTATTAAAAATAGTATATTAATGCAGGAAAAAATATTGGAGTCCGATCATACCCTCACTTTTTTTACCGAACAAGATCGAAAACATCAAGAACAGATCATAACGAATGAAATAAAAAAAGATTTGGATCCCGCATACTTACTAGAGCAGGGCTATGCTGTTGAATTTTCTACCTGTGGTTTAATGACAATTGGTTCTAAAGATGAAAATGGAACAAAGTTTTATATGCATACCAATCATAGTGTAGGAAAAGAAGCGTTTCTACAAGCAAGAAACTGGTATTGTAAGGATACAGAAACTTACATTATTTATGGATATGGAATGGGATATCACATTGGTGAGTTAATAAAATTAGCACCCCATGCTCAGTTTGAAATATATGAAAGTGACATGAATATATTAAAGCTATCTTGCGCATTCTCTAGAATGACAGGCTTATTTGAACATGAAAATGTGAAAATGTATTATGATCCAGATTTTATAAGAATACAAAATCGTTTAAAAGAAATGACGGAAGGGGATAAGCTCAGCATTCATTACCCATCGTTTCGTAATATAAAATCAAAGGAAGCAAAAGAGATATTACTCCATTATATACCGTGGGCGAAAAAGCTTGAAATGTGCTAATTTGTGATGTTATATAAAAAGTGAAAAAAGTTCTCTTACAACTATATTAAACGGTCTAAGTTCTATAGTTCATCGTTGCTTAAGGAGGTCATATGATATTCTTAATTCTTGCAGTTACAATATTTATAACAGATTACTTTATCAAAGACTATATTGAAAAGAATAAAAAGCTCCAGGAAGAAGAAACAATTTTAAATGGTAAGATTATAATTACAAAATACCATAACAAAGGTGCAATACTTAATTTTCTTGAAAATAAGAAAGAAGCAGTGGTTTCAATATCAGGAATTCTCTTTGGTATGATACTTATGTTTTTTGTTATACTGTTGCCACAGAGACGGAAAGAAGTTCTAAAATTTGCAATGGCGTGTATCCTTGGTGGTGCAGCTAGTAATCTATATGACAGAGTAAAACGAGGCTATGTTGTTGATTATTTTAGCTTTTCATTTTTAAAGAAGGTAATTTTTAACATATCTGATTTATTTATATTTTTAGGATGTTTCTTAGTGCTGGCGATCTCGGTTTTTAAAGGAGATTAAAGGTAATATTATTTGACTGATAACAAAAAAATATTAGAAATGAATGCAAAATTGATACAATAAAAATATTATTTCAACCACCTGGTGATTGTTTTACTAGACTGACACTGGGAGGCTTTTTTAATATAAAATAAAATTTTATAGCAGTGAATTTTAACATTTATTTTAGAACAAAAAAATGTTGGAGTAGTGAATTTATTTATTCACATACTCCAACATAAATACAGAAGCATTTTTAATCAGATTATATTAACAATAATAGGTATACCTAACATCTCCAAAGGAATCCAGTAGCACGTTTTCCTACAATATAATCATCAAATACCAGAGAACCATTATTCTTAGCCATACCAACACAGATATGCAAAGGTAATAGATGTTCCTCTCTAGGATGACAATATCTTGCTCCCGGTATTTGGTCCCACTTTATTAGATGTTCCCATCGCTCTGCTTCATTCTCCTTACAACATATTTGGATCAGTGTATTCTGAAATTCGTTGTTCATAGTGTCATCAATATTGCTTCCAGAAAAATCAAATGCCATCATATTATGAAATGTAAAACCAGATCCAAGGATTAATAAGTTTTCATTAGGCAAAGGTCTTAAAGCTTTTCCTATATTTAAGTGGGTCAAAGGATCAAGATTTTTATTCAATGAAATTTGAATCACTGGTATATCAGCATTTGGATACATAAGCTTTAAAGGGATATAAGTACCATGATCATATGGTCTCTTGTCATCATGTCGACAGTTAATATGATTGTCTAATAATAATTTTGCAACTTTTTCGGCCAAAT
>CAJJLI010000004.1 GCA_905192625.1 uncultured Clostridium sp.
GCCGTGAATGTCACGCGAGCGTCATACTTTTATATTGAGCGGTTTCTTTTTATCCGAAACTTGATATTGCTGGAACGTAAACGATAGTTTATCTTTCCCAAGCTCTATTGTCTTCGTTTTATGAGTTCTACCCGAGAAATAATAAAATTCATACAAAGATTGCGCACCAAATAAAATAACATTGTTTTCTTCCGGAGAAATCATAGTCCCCTGTGTTACTCCAGGCATACCAAATTCCGCAAAGGTACTAGAATCCATGGCTATAATATTTCCCCACGTTTGGTATTTACCACTCATAAACTGAACATTGGTTTCATACACTGGAGAAACGCTTTTAACATGATCGATTCCTTTTATCTTCTCAACCACACTGTCATCCAATTTTTGTTCTTTGGATTGCCAGTTTCCATCTTCGGTTTCATAATACTGGTTTTTTGAGATCGTAATAATGGTCATACTACCATTCTGAAGAATGGCATCATTAAAACTTTTATTCACACCAATTCCTATGGAAACCATTACAACAATGGAAATCGTACCAATTACCATACCTATAACCGTTAAAGAAGTTCTAGCTTTTCTTCGGCCGAGATTTCTAAGACCCATTTTAATTAAGTCACTAATCTTCATATAAATCAAATCCTTTTTTGATTCTCTTCTTCGCCAATAAGATACCTAACACAATACTAACTGCCAAGGTTGCCCCTGTGATACCACCAACAAAGCCCCAAGAGCTAAGAACAGATCCTCCACCACTTGAAGGAACTTCCATCCCCATATCTCCACCTTCAATTCCAGAGCCTCCGCCAATCATAACTCCACCATCCACACTAACAGCCATATTATCCATGACGTTGAAACCACTATTAATAACCATTGCTGAATGGGACAAATTATTTACTATTATCTGCATACTAACCTCCTTTTGCAGTATTTGATCCATGTTAGGTCAAATACTGCCAACTTATGAAATCCGAAATGATTATACCTGCCTTTACGCTAACTTATATTCACAGAGCAATAACTAACAAATAAATTATAAGTTTCCTTCTGCTTTCATTAGCTTGCGTTTGTGCATCTTAATTACTAAAATACGAACAACTGGTATAAACACACAAACAATCGCTATTTGGATAAGAATAAACGCCCACAATGGTACGATATCTTTTTTAGCAACTACTACATCCCCACCAATTACAGGGATTTCGCCACCACCGTCAATTCCTGGCTCCGGCATCATTTGCCCCTGAACGAATGTTTCTGGAATTTCTTTGCTAACCGTCACTTCTTCACCATTGCTATCTTCAAAGTGAATAACAATCGTACCTTTTGCCATGCCTTCTACTAATGGCACTACACTCACTTCTATAAATTCAGAATTTCCTGCTTCCATAGAACCTTGTATGTACTTCTCACCAGTGTCTAATTTAAAATCTCCCTCAAATGTAAAATAAACATTAGTTAATGTAGATTTACCCATGTTATAAAACTCAAAGCTCATTGTTGTTGATTGATTCACAGTAGCCGCTTCCCACATACCAACGGAAATGTTTTCAATAACTGGTCTTGAATTTTCAACTGCTTGTAATCTTAGGATATTTTCTTCCTTAACTCCACCAGCTTCTTCATCAATCTTTGACATGTCATCATATTCATACTCAACAGCAATACTAATTTCATATGCACCAGTTGCTGTATCTGCTTTCACCTTCATAGGCATTGTACTTGTAACTGTTTCACCTGGTTTAATTTGTTCAATATAAAAACTATTGGTACCTTTGCTTGCAGAAAAAACATTCTCTTTTTGCGTAATCGTCACTTTAATATTTCTAGCTGATTTGGATGAGTGAGTATTTTTTAAATCAAAAGTAAAATTAAATTCATTTCCTGCGCGTAATTCTTCTGGGTCTGTACTAGAGTCACTTACAATCAATTTTGGCTTACTACTTCCACTATTTGTTACGTTTAATATGTACACAGTCGTCTCTATGTTTTGTGCCTTTCCAGTACTATCTTTAAAACTACAACCTAATTTTATTTGATTTAATCCTTCAGCAACACCATTCGCTATTTTAAACTGCAAGGTTACATTTTTCTTTTCCCCTGCTTTTAATTCCCCTACACTAACTTCAGGTTCTGGTGTAATTGGTTCAATCCCCATACTGGATGCTAAGTCTTTTGGACCAGCTTTTACATCAGTAACTGTTTTATTCCCTTTATTCTGAACCATGAAAGATATCGTAACAATATCCCCAACCTTTGGCTCTAAAGGACTTTGGGTAACATTAAAAATTGAAACTTCACTGGTTGATTCCTCTTCACCCTGTGAAACTACTGTAATATAATGCTTTGATACAACGGTATGATTCTCACCCTTGCTATCATCGAAACTTACTTGTACTGTAATTTCATTTAATCCAGCTTTTGCAGTTTTTGACACGGTAAGTGGTATATTAAAATTCGTTTTGCTATCAGCAGCAATGTCTTTTAAATGAATTCCATCAGAACTAAAATTGGATATAATTCCGCTTTCAACACCCAAACCACTTGGAACTGTAACCTTAATGTTTGTTGCTGATTTATTACCAATGTTCTCTATCGTTCCAACAAGAGTTGTTTCAGATCCAGCGAGCACTTCTTTATTTAATGCAGAACTTCCTAGCACTAAACTAGCATCATCCGTAGAAGCAATGCTTGTAGACTTAATATTTACATAAATGCTCTTTTCTACTGAATACTCCTTACCATCGGAATCTTTGTATGTAAACTTAGCGGTTAATGTTGTAAATCCTTCCTTCGCCGTTGGCAATACCTTAATTGGAAGAGTCATTTTTTGTTTTCCACCAGCTTTTAATTCCCCAACCTTTATGTTATCTACTTTGTATCCTGGGGCTAAGCCTGTATCCGCATAATCGATAGTTAAATATGTATTTAATGCTCCAATTTGACCTTCATTCGTAACATCAAAGTTAAGATCAAAGGTGTTACCTATTGCTGCGCTTCCCTCATCGTAATTTATATTACTTACTGCTATCTGGGTAGGGTTTTTTTCAGATGGAACACGAATGCTCAATTTATGTTCCTCTACCTGTGTCTGCATGGAATCGCCAGAAAATATGTCGTATGTAAATTGTATTCCCAAGTCATAATTACCGATTTTAGCACTATCTTTCATATAAACATCAAACTCAACATAGGTATAGTCCGAGCTACTAATTAACATAGCCTCTTGATCATTTTGAGTAAGTTTTACATTGCTCGTAGTAAAAGGTGAACTTTCACCATATGTCGTAACAATAATCGGATTGTACGCATAATTACTTACTGCCATAAACGGTACTTTTACATGTACTGTCGTACCAGGTTCAGCTTCAAAAACTCTAGAAAACTTCCTATCAATTAAAAGGTTGGCAGTATCTGCCTTTGCTACTCTTACCGTACTAAAACCCGTAAGTATTAATGCAAGTGTAAGCAACAATGCAAAGATTCTTCTCTTCATTCTTTTAACCCTCTTCTTTCTTTACAATTTCCTCAGCACATTGAGGTAATTCTTCTTTTTCATTGCTTGTTTTTGTATCAATATCTTTCATTACTTCTTCCTTCGTAACTGCGATATCCTCTGTATCATTCGCCACTAAATCATCCATCGTTTTTTCATGAACAATCTCAACATTTTGAATTTTACCATCCAATATATGTATAATCTTGTCAGCAAATTCAGCCAAACGTTTGTCATGGGTTACCATAACAATGGTTTGTTGATTCTCCTTAGCCATATCCTTAATTAAGGACATTACCTCCATCGCTGTTTTTGTGTCCAAATTTCCAGTAGGTTCGTCTGCAAAAACAATCTCAGGCCTTGAAACAAATGCTCTTGCGATACCTACCCTTTGCTGCTGACCACCACTCATTTCCTTTGGCTTATGTTTTAGTCGGCTACCTAAGCCTACTTTTACCAACATATCCTTTGATATTTTCTTTCTTTGCTTTAAAGGAATTCGTTTAAAAACCAATGGAAATTCCACATTTTCAAGCGCTGTCATCGAATTAATTAGATTGTATGATTGAAATACAAAACCTAGATAGTTTTGTCGAAATTTTGCTAGTTTATTTTCATTCATTTTATGAATGTTACGTCCCTTAATAATGATCTCACCAGAAGTAGTTTTTTCTATTCCTGCCATAAGGTTAAGTAGTGTTGATTTACCAGAACCAGACGTTCCAAGAAGACAACAGAATTCTCCTCGATTTATTTCAAAACTAACATCATCAACAGCTTTGATTCGTTCCGAACCCATTCGATATATCTTTTTAACATTTCGCACTTCAATTACAGGTTTAACCTCATTTTTCACTCTAACACCCTCTTTCCCAACCTTGATTGATTAAACGCAAACCAAGTATATAATATCTTAAAAATGTTAAAATAAATCTAAATTTTTCTTAATTTTTCCTTACATTTTGTATAAATTACCAAGAATTCAAATGATAGTGCAAACTATTTATGATGTTACCTCTTCTCACATAAAAATCGCCTTAATGCCACACTTCAAAAGTAAGAATATGTTATTCTACTTTTAGAAAGAGCATTAAGGCAATCTTCTCGCTAATTTAGCCTAAGTTAAAGACATAATCGAAACTATACTTAACTATTTTGCTTCGTCACATGAATCGCTCTCAACAAATAATTTAATTAAATCAACGCAATGATCAATTCCTATCGCATCACTTTGTAGAGACAATTGATAATTCTCAATTCTTCCCCACTTTTCACTTGCATGATAATTATAATAATTTGCTCTTCTTTTATCTATCTTTGCTATTTTTTCTTCTGCCTTATTTGGAGACAGATTATCATTGCGAATTGCTCTTTCAATTCTAAATTTCATATCTGCCCAAATAAATATATTAACCACATTAGGAATATCTCTTAATATATAGTTCGCGCATCGTCCTACTATAACACATGGACCTTCCGCAGCTACCTTACGTATTACATCGGACTGTGCCAAATATATTCTATCATCCAAAGATAAATGCGAGAAACCAAGATCTTGATTTCCATAAGAATTTAAACCCATGGCTATTGAATATAATAAACTATTCGTTGCTTTACTTTCTGCATTTGCAAAGGCTTCTTCCGCAAAACCACTTTCCTTTGCAGCTCTAGTGATAAGTTCATTATCATAGAATGGTATATTCAATTTTGCTGCAAGCTTAGCCCCAATTTCTCTGCCACCACTGCCATATTGCCTGCTGATTGTAATAATTTTATTCATACCAATCCCTCCATTCTTATGACTCACTGTAACAACAATTACCTACATCAATAAAATGTGTTTGCTACTTGCTTGTCACTGCAAGTCTTTCTATTAGTAATTATATCACAAAATCAGCAAAAAATGAATAACTATTTAAATATTTTTCCAATATTTAATATAAAATCGCTGTATTTTATTAAACTGTGTATAAAATACACCTCTAAGCTCACTATAATACGACAATATTTTATCATATTCTTCTTTACTAATTCTTTGATTGGAAAAACGCGCCTTTCGTAAAAGAGTTATTATTTCCTCAAATCCTTCTGGTAACGCATCGTAGTTATCTTTTACTCTCTTAAAAAAGTCTTCATATGTTTCATCCTCATTTTTTCGAACTCTTAAAATTTTTATCATTTCTTCGATTTGAGCATAAAGATACAAAGCTGCCTCATTGCGGTGGAGCATATCTGTTTTCTTCTTTTCATTAACATATTGTAGTATGCGATAACGAATTAAGACTACTGTGAATATAATTAAAACGGAGCAAATAAATATTTTAACCATTTGTAAATCATGTAATACTGCCTCTTCCTCAGGCGTCTTATTTGAATTTGAATTATCCGTAGCTTTTGTAGGTGAAATACTAATTGTAGGACTTAGAGGGAGTTCCTCTTCTGTTTCAGGTTTTAATGTAGGGGTTGGTTTTGGCTGGCTTGTAGGCATTGGAGTTGTTGTTGGTATATTCGAAACTTCACTTTGAATACTCTCATTTAATGATTCTATTCCAAAATTAGAATAGCCAGCAGTCACCTCAATTGGTATCCATCCAACTCCATCAAAGTACACCTCTACCCAAGCATGTGCATTGGTGTCACGAATTTCCACGGTTGTTTTTGTAGCATCGTACCAATGTTCCATTCCACTTTCATTGTAAGTTGCCTGAGGATACAACGTCGTTCCAGGGATTCCTTTTTTTATGTCCCTATCCGTTACTATATAACCTTCTACATATCTAGCCGGTACTCCGTAGTATCTTAAAATCATAACTGCTGCAGAAGCGTAATGAGCACAATACCCTTTTTTTGAATCAAATAAAAAATACTCGATATAGTCTTCTCCTTCTGGCAATGGTCCTGGCGATAATGTATATCTCGTTGTATCTTCTAAATATCTTACTACCTTTTGAACTACTTGAATCATAGTTGACCTATCATAAGCCTTAGAAACACCCAAATCAATTTGTTCAATTCGCTTAAATTGATTCACTGGTATTCCTACATACGTATCATAAACAAACCTTCTATAATTTTCTTCAAAATCAGTAAACTTTTTATAACGTTTAGCATCTTTAATCTCTATTGAATTTTGTAAACTACTCAACTTCTCCAGGTTTTCATTGATATAATCTCCTTTGGATAATTTATAAAATAAGAAGGAGTACTCACCTTGTTCTTTCTTTGGTTTTAAATATAAGTCAGATACCGTATTAAACTCACCTTCTGGGAGAGATCCTAGGAAATAAGGTGCATACATGTAGCGTTTATTTGCAATAACATATTGAATATCCATTTCAAAACGATTCCATATACGATTTGGATACACACCAACACTTGATAATTTTTCACTGTTATAAGTTACCACGCCATCCGATAGCAAACTTAGATACACACTTGTTAGATTTTCTCCCGTAAGACTACTGTTCCCATATTTTTTTACAATCCCATCGTACTTCTCTTTCTCACTTCTGTTTAAATCTTCCCATGACTCTCCTGTATAGGCTACTCCAGCGAAACCTTTTAAATATAAACTACCCGCATCCATTGGCATCGTTAATTGAAAGGCAGTTTCATTCGTAAATTCTACGTATGGGTCTGTGGATAATTTACCTCCTGCAAGCCCACCACCCATAGATCCATAGTCTTCAAAAATCACTTTGTTCTTAAAGAGGGAAGTGCCTTGAAATCTTTTATTTATATCATTGACGAATTCTTCAAATGAAAAATTCTTAAGCTTCGACTGAATCTTAGTTTTCGTATCTTTAAAGTCCACTTGTTCTTCATATGTTTTTGGAGTAAAAGCACTCATAACAAGTAACGTTATCAGGCATAATAAAGTTCCTACAACTAAGCCGACTTTTAATCGAACAATTTGTTTATAATCAACTTTTGTATCCAAACTCTTCGTTTCTCTTCGTTTTAACTCCATTTTTTTATGGAATACGTTAATATCCATAGTAATAGTGATATAGATAAATATTATATAAAAGATGAATGCATATGGATTAGGTACAACACCCACAAAAAAACCTGAGAATACAAAAAGTAACGATATAAAAATATAGACACTCTTCCGCTTTGCTCTTACAATTAATAATGCTAATAAGATACCGAACACTTGCAACGCTACAAACAATAAAAGAGTGAGACATAACTCTTTTGAGAATTCTGCCTTATATTTTAAGACCGACATATCAAAATAATAGTTCATCTTATCTATAACTGCATTTTCTAAATAATAAAACCCATTTTTTAAGTACATTTTATACTTTAGAATAAAATAAATAAGAGCTACTGATGTAATTGGAATAGAATATTTAAGGTACCGATAATAATAAAAAAGTAACCAATAATAAACAGCACTTATTATACTCGTAAGAATAACTGCACCTTTCATGTAACTTATATCAAAACTACTTGTAAAACATACGATAGGTGTATAGATGCCAAGCCATATGAGGATGACTTGTAATAAATACAACCACATAAAATTCTTATATGTTGTCACAGTTCTTACTTTAATTGTCTCCCCCAGCAAGATACTGCCAATTGGTTGTTTCTTTTTCAACTTCTTTCTATGCACGATCTCACCGTCCTTTACGAATGCAACTCTTCCAGTGAATTAATAAAATGAAATCCAGTACTTCCAATCCACTGACTGATAGCATCCTCTGTGAGTTTCTCTTCCTTTATTACATCCACAATATGGCACCACGCATTCCTTTTCGTCATTTCTAACTCATGCAAAGCGCTTTCCGTTAACTTTGGTGTAACATAAAATATATTGGTATATGCCTCTTTTTCATATTCCGCTGCATGAAAACGAATGGCGGCATCCGATGATTCATACAGATTACTCTGAAACAACATAGATAAGGCTTCATATAAATCTTCTTCCTTGTCAATTTTTGAGCGCTTACAAATACCATCATAGCAATCATACCAAGCGATATAATGTTTTTGTTGCTTTAGCACCATGGAAAATGATAAGGATAATACACTTTGTAAAGCTATATCAATTTCCTTTAACGACTTCAAATTATTTTTATACAGCTCAACTAAAATCACAACCGAGCAATCCAGTGGTAGACCAAATTCCTTTACCATTAGCGTATCTTCTTTTAGACTTAGTTTCCAATGTATATGGTTTATTCGGTCACCTTCTCTATATTCATGGATTGAAAAGATTTCAGACGAATCATCACCGCTTTTTGTTGTAGAATACAAATCACTTTGTACCAATACATTCGGATTTTCCCATACCAACTTTTCTTCGATGATATGAAAATCCGGTAAAATAGACACTAGGACTTCTTGGTTTGTTTTTTTATGAAATCGAAATAAATTTAAATAATCATATAACTGGAATGAATCAATAGCGAAAGAGATGTTTCCACAATGCATACTAGAAAAAGATACCGTAAGTTGTTGCTCACTCTTTGCATCTACAAAAGTAGTTAATTTTTCTCGTCTTGGTGCATTCTCATACCTATGATAATATTTGGTATTTAAAACTAGCCTTGCAATAGGAAACATGGTTGGATTTTTAATTAAAAGATCAACATGCACTTCTATATTTTTCTTTTCGATTTTAGATGTAGGCAACACTTTAATTTCTACTTTACCTCGAATATACCAAGCAACTCCCCATAAAACAGCCGGGAATGAAAGGAGGGCTAAGAAAAGTAAACTCATTACATAGTCTTCATAAAGAATGGCTAACATACCTGAAATCCCTATTATAAACAAATAAACTATCTTCCGTCGTAACATAGTTTCATCCTTCTAATTAACAATTAATCTTGGTGCAGGTACCTGTCCCAAAATATTGTCAATCAAATCTTGAACAGTAACATGATTTACTCTAGCCTTTGGTTGTAATACCATACGATGGGCTGTTACATCTTTAAATACGCTAATTACATCATCTGGAATCACATAGTTTCTACCTTTCAAAAAGGCATTTGCCTTCGCCATACTAGTTAGTGCTAAACTCCCCCTTGGACTTACTCCAAGCGCTATTAAATCATGTTCTCTCGTATTTAACACTAGCCTAGCGATGTACTCATACACAGCGTCATGCACATAGATATTATCTACCATCTGTTGAATAAATAATAATTCTTCCTTACGGATCACACGTTTCACATCAGAAAGCGGTTCTTTGGATTGTCGTCCCTTAAGTATCTCTACCTCACTTACGATATCCGGATACCCCATACTTAGCCGTACCATAAAACGGTCTAATTGAGATTCAGGAAGCATTTGAGTTCCCACAGAACCAATTGGATTTTGTGTTGCAATCACAGTAAATGGCTTGGGTATCTCCATCGTAACACTATCTACGGTAACCTTACCTTCCTCCATTACCTCTAATAACGCAGACTGCGTTTTTGAAGAAGTCCGGTTGATTTCATCCGCCAAAAACATATTGCATATGATACTCCCTGGTTTATAAATAGCCTCTGATCCATCCTTGCTGTACATATGAAATCCAACAACATCGGAAGGAAGTACATCTGGCGTAAACTGCAAACGATGATATTCTAACTCCATTGCCTTTGAAAATGCTAATGCAAGGGTCGTCTTACCCACTCCTGGTATATCCTCAAGTAAAATATGCCCTTTCGCTAAAATCGCTGTTAATACCTTATGAATGACTTCATCCTTTCCTATTACGACTTTCTGAATCTCTTTTTTTATTAAATTGGCTTTTGCAACATGTTGCTCCATTCTAACCTCTTTTCTGACCAATTGCTCTTAGGCGTATACTAAAATGTCCATTTTATTTCTCAATTCATATGAATTTAATTGATATAAATATAACTTATTTAGGATTAAATGACAAGTTTTTCATAATTTTAGTTTTATTGGGAATTTCCTATTCCTTGATAAATCAAAAAAATCTCCTATTATATAATAGAAGATTTATTCAAGCGAAATTCATTCGAGTGTACATTTTTTCTTATAGAGAAAATCTGACGAACTCTATATTCTATACATCTTCTTAATTTTCATTAATACGCGTATATACATATATAAAAGAAATGGTTTCATACATATTCTATCCTTTCAGTGTATTCATGTTAAAGTATCACCACTTCTTTTTGTTTTATATACAATAAATTCATAACTTACGTAACTATCATAACTATTTTTTCAAACTCAAATTAATTCAGAACTATTTTTTAAATACAACTTAATTCGTAAGTTTATAAACATTATATTGAATCTTTTAAGACGCCCCCCTTCATCCTAATCTAACCATTCGGTATTTATGTTGATACGTTTCGATCCTCTACATAAAATCTTTCTACTACACAAGTTATTGACAACTATTAAAGTATCGGCTATAATTTTCATACATATAAGGGAGTAGTTAGCACACAAAGTGTAATAAAGTCAACATAATGATTCGAAGTTTAATCTGGCTTTATTTTAAATAACGAGACTTATCTGTGGTATGCCACAGATAGGTCTTTTTTTATGTCATAGAAAACAATAACTTTTTTGTCCTGTCTACTCTAAAAACATACGAAGGGATTATTTATTATGAGTTCATTGGAATTATTTATTTTAGCAATTGGTCTATCCATGGATGCCTTTGCTGTCGCAGTCTGTAAGGGACTATCTATGAAACAATTTAGTTTAAAGAAAGCTGGAATCGTAGGTTTATATTTTGGTTTTTTCCAGGCAGCTATGCCTCTTATTGGCTTTCTTCTAGGTGTAAGTTTCAGCGCAAAAATTGAATCTGTTGACCATTGGATTGCATTTATATTACTATTAATAATCGGTGGTAATATGATTAAAGAATCTTTTCATAAAGACAGCGAATCTTCAAACGATTCTGTCTCCTTTTCTAACATGATAGTACTTGCAATCGCAACAAGTATAGACGCTCTTGCGGTTGGTATTACCTTTGCATGCTTAACGGTAAACATACCTATTGCTATTGGATTCATTGGTGTTATTACATTTTCTTTGTCCATGCTCGGTGTTAAAATTGGTAATGTTTTTGGAGCAGTTCACAAATCAAAAGCAGAGTTTGCAGGCGGATTTATCCTGATTTTATTAGGAAGTAAAATTTTATTCGAACATCTAGGTATCTTTTAGAAGAGCGGAACCTAAATAGATATTAAGGCTAATTATTTCACTAACAATTCATATAAAAACAGACGGATCATACGTAATCTTTTCTAACAAGAAAAGACTATGTGGTCCGTCTGTTTTTTATTTTAATAAGTCAAAGCCTCAAATACTCCATAGGCATCTATCCTACCATACCCCCAAATATTATTGATAGAATCATCTGGGTTTTTATTTGCCCCACGAATTAACATCGATTTCACATCAAATCCATCCATAGTTGCATGATTTCCTTTTATAATTCCCCACTCTAACAACATAGCTGCAATGCCTGCTGCATGGGCTGCTGCTGCCCCGGTTCCAGTAATCGTCCCATATTTATTATTAGCGATTGGACAAACAAGATCCACACCAGGTGCAGCTAGCTCTGGTTTTAATACAGCATTTCTAGTTAATCCCCTACTAGCTGCATAATAAATACTGTTGTTTTCCTGATTGTAAGCTGTGATTGTCAATGGATAATATGAGTTTCCTGGTGATGTTATCGTAGTATCTGGGTTAGAATTAATAAAATACGTATCATCCGTTATTATTCCTCTTGCAGGTAACCATACATGGTAATCCGTTGTTTGATTATCAAGGTTATAAACTCGAATTTTCCACAATCCTTCAGATGGAGTATATAACCGTATTAATACTAGTTGGTCTCCAGTATTTGATTCAATCAAGAAATTATTAACCCATACCATAGTTGGCACAAATATAAACTTATATTCTGTACAATTATTCAAAGATGGATAAATCGGTTTAATATACTCACCAGTTGGTGATGTAATATCAACAGCGATACGTGAAGGTGAGTTTTTCCACAATTCCATTGCGAAACCAGGTTCATCTTTTCCTACACGTACTTGTAATTCATTGAAAGGAACATTACTAGTGAGCATATCGTAAAAATGCCTTCTTCCAACCCCTTCATTTCCAGCGGATATAACAACACATACCCCTGATATATCTGAAATCTCAGACAAATAATAACTAAGTACTCCTCTACCATCATGGCTACCTTGATTCGTGCCTAATGCTAAGCAAATAACTATTGGACGATTTATAAGTACTGCCTTATTTTTCACATAATTAACAGCGAAAATAATGTCTGTTTCTTGAAAGCATTCGATACTTTCTGATATCGCAAACATTCTTTTGGTGATATTTTTAGCTTGCTTTAATTTTACAACGATTAACTCCGCCTGTGGTACTACACCACGGAAATTATTGTCTATATTCTCATTACCTGCAACAATACCTGCAATCGCTGTTCCATGGCCAATTTCATCTTTTGTAGGAACAATTTCTAATGGATTTTCTGAAGCTAAGGCCGCATTAATATCCTCCCTTGTATATTCTTTTCCATACAAAACCGTACTATTCACTGTAGTTATACTCTCGTCTTCGTTAATTGTTTGATCCCAAATACTATAAATACGCGATGTATTGTCTGCATTTATAAATGCCTCATGCTGATAATCAATCCCGGTATCAATAATAGCAACCATAACGCCCTGGCCAAGCAATCCTAAATTCGGTAATTTTTGCACGTTGGGAATCCTAGATGCATTTAAACTTAATAATGATTCCGTCGAATAACAAAAAGGGAATGATTGGTATCCATATTCATTAAAACTGCAATTATTAATATCGCTCACTGGAACATTAATCATGGAAATTCTACTGGTAAGTGGTATCGCTCCATCCGTAATACTTATATATCGATTTTGGACCATAATATCCGCATAATCTTCACTCACAATTTTGTTAACCATGCATTGCCTCGAATTTTCTTTTCTATATACATATGATATGAATCATAAAGAAATAACGTGTCTTTATAAAATAAGTTAACTCCGAAACAACCATACCTCTCTATCCACTTATTATACATATAAAAGATTCGAATTTTTTCTCCAACATCGCTAACTTCATCACTATCTATGGCGGAGCAATTAATAACTCATAAAATTATAGAAAGGTGAGGGCTTCAAATACTCCATAGGCATCAATTCTACCATATCCCCATATATTATTGATTGAATCATCCGGGTTTCTTTTCGCCCCACGAATTAACAATGATTTGATATCAAAACCATCAATGTCCGTATTATTCCCCTTGATTATTCCCCACTCCAATAACATTGCGGTTATCCCCGTGGCATGAGCAGCCGCGGCTCCAGTTCCAGTTAGCGAGCCATATTTATTATTGGCGATTGGACATATAATTTCTACTCCTGGCGCTGCCAATTCTGGCTTTAATACGCCGCTCCTGGTTAATCCCCTGCTTGCAGCATAATATATGCTATTGTTTACATGATTATATGCTGTGATTGTAATAGGATAAAAAGAATTCCCAGGGGATGTTATTGTGGTATCTGGATTGGAATCGATAAAGTATGTTTCTTCCGTAATAATTCCTTTCGATGGTAACCATACATGATAATCTGTGGTTTGATTGTCTAAATTATATACTCGAAATTTCCACAAACCCTCACTTGGATTAATTAAGCGAATTAATACCAACTGGTCTCCCGAATAATTTTCAAGCAAATAGTTATTTACCCACACTGTCGTTGAAATAAATATAAAATTATGCTCGACACAACTGCTAAGAGATGGATAGATGGGTTTGATATACTCACCAGTTGGAGAGGTTATGTCAATCGATATACGCGATGGCGATCGTTTCCATATCTCCATTGCAAAACTTTTTTCATCCTTGCCTACACGGACTTGGAATTCATTAAACGGAGTATTACTTGCGAGTAATCCATAATAATGCCTCCGTCCATTTCCTTCATTTCCAGCGGATATGACAACTGATATTCCTGGTATATCCGCTAACTCAGCCAAGTAAAAACTTAATACACCTCTTCCATCATGACTTCCTTGGTTTGAGCCAAGAGCTATGCATATAGCAAGTGGTCGATTTAAAATTTCTGCTTGTTCTCTCACATAATTTATTCCTAATATAATATCTGTTTCTTGATAGCAAATTACATCTTCTGGTACCGAAAACATTTTCTTGCTAATTTTCTTAGCTTGCTTTAATTTTACAACAACCAAATCTGCCAGTGGCACTACTCCTCTAAAATTTTGTTCATAATTTTCTTTTCCAGCAATAATACCTGCAATTGCAGTTCCATGTCCTACCTCATCCTTCGTAGGAACAATTTCTAATGGAGTTTCTGAGGATAAGGCCTTATTTATCATATCTCTTGTAAATTCTTTGCCATATAAGATCGTACGATTATTATTTTCAAGAGTGGTGTCTTGGTCGTTAATCGTTTGATCCCATATTGAATGAATTCGCGTTGTATTATCGGCATTTCGAAACGCTTCATGTAAATAATCAATTCCAGTATCAATCACTGCAATTAATACACCCTGACCTAGTAAACCTAAATTAGGCTGTTTTTGTACATTTGGAATTCTAGATGCATTTAAGCTCAATGACGATTCCATGATATCTAGAAATGGGAATGCCTGATATCCAAATTCATCAAAGCTACACATATTTATTTCACTTACAGGAATATTTATCATCGATACTCGGTTATCAAGTGGTATGGCTTCCATTGTTGCATACCTACTTAAAAATCGATTCTGAACCATAATATCAGCATAATCTTCACTCACTATTTTATTAACCATGCTATGCCTCAAAATTTCTTTTTATATACATATGTTCTAGATAATAAGAAATAACATAAAAATATAAATTATTTGAATATTGTTTTATTGGTTAACGACGTAGTGCTTCAAAAACTCCATAGATATCTATTTTACCATAGCCCCATATGTTATTAATTGACTGATTCGGAACACGCTCTGCACCTCGAATTAGCATAGAACGTATTTCCACACCATCAATTCCTGTGTTATTACCTTTTAAAATCCCCCATTCTAGAAGCATCGCACTGATTCCTGCCGCATGCGCTGCAGCCGCCCCGGTTCCAGTAATCGTTCCATAGGAATTGTTACTACCATTGGTTGGACAGATAATATCTACCCCCGGTGATGCTAATTCTGGCTTTAACAATCCAGTTCTTGTCAGCCCTCTGCTCGCATTATTATAGATACTATCTGTATCTACGTTATACGCTGTTATCGTGGTCGAGTACACTGAGTTTCCTGGAGAAGTTATCGTTGTATCTGGATTTGGATTAATAAAATATGTTTCCTCTGAAACAATTCCTTCGGTTGGTAACCATACATGGTAGTCACTTGATTCTTTGTCTAAATTGTAGATTCGAAATTTCCACAATCCTTCCGTTGGTAGTAAACACCGTACTAATATTAACTGATCTCCCGTTGATGCTTCTGTAATACTATTATCTACCCATATGGTGGTAGGTTCGAAGATAAACTTAAAATCTCTGCACTCACGTAATGTAGGATATACCTGGGATATATACTCACCCGTTGGAGAAGTTATATCAACTGAGATTTTATACGGTGAACTTTTCCATATTTCCATAGCGAAGCCATATTCATTCTTCCCTACCCTAACTTGAAATTCGTTAGGCTCAACGCTTGGATCTAGTACTCCATAATGATGCTTTCTAGTTAGCCCTTCATTCCCTGCCGCAATAGCAACCGACATCCCTGCACGATTTGAAATATCTGAAAGGTACGAACTTAAGATTCCCCTTCCATCATACTACCTTGGTTGGTTCCTATTGCTACACATATGGAAAGTGGTTTTTTTAATCTATCCGCTTGCATCATCGCATAATTCAATGCAAACAGCACATCTGTTTCCTGATAGCAAACCGTATCTTCTGAAATACAAAACATCTCTTTCGTTATTTTCTTTGCGTGTTTTAATTTAACTATAATAAACTCTGCATCTGGAACTACGCCACTAAAATTCTCACCACTGTTCTCATTTCCAGCGATAATCCCAGCAATTGCAGTTCCATGTCCAGTATCATCTGTTGTCGGTACTACACTATGAGGATCTTCTGATTTTAAGGCAAAATTTATTACATCCTTACTATATATCGTACCAAATCCCATTTCATTTGTTGCTTTCTCTGGTTCATTGATCGTTTGATCCCATATCGATGTAATCTTAGTAGTCTTATCTTGCTTTATAAATGCTTCATGCAAATAATTGATTCCAGTATCAATAACTGCAACCAGTATGCCCTGCCCTCTCATACCCAAACTCGGATTCCTCTGCACATCCGTTACCCTAGAAGCATTCAGACTTGAACTTGCTTGTGTAGTATAACAAAATGGAAATGCTTGATACCCAAATTGCTCAGTACTACAACGATCAATTAAGTTAACTGGTACACTTACCATAGAGTAACGATTATTAATAGGAATAGCCTCATAATTTGCAGCAACTGATTCAAGCAGTCTATTTTCCAATATAATATCTGCATAATCCTCACTTATTATTTTATTTACCATACATTGCTTGCCTCAACACATACTTCTTCTTATATAAATAT
>CAJJLI010000005.1 GCA_905192625.1 uncultured Clostridium sp.
GGTCAGATTCTTCTGCACCGAGATTAGGCGCTGCAGTGATACCGTCTTCAGTGTATTTTCCACAATAGCTCCATTACTAATTATAATTGGCAGCAAATTATTGCATTCAAAAGAACAAATTGCATTAAGTCGAAAAAGTAAGAAAACAAGGCGCATGGGAATCATCAGCACTTTAATTGCTATGTTTTTGTTCGCTTCAGGTATTTCTCTCACTGTGGCTTCATATCCAGCATTTATAACCATGAATGGGGAAACTATTCTAAATACTTCTTGGTCAAAAACTATTAATACGGATACATCGATGGATACCTTACCAAACATCATTATCATCGATGAAGATAGCTATGCATTCGATTTTATAGCAACCGGCGGCAATGCCAACTGCACCGTAGGTGCAATATTAAAAAATAGTAACGGCGATATTGTCTTTGAAACTGGATATGGTGGTGAATTTTCAATTAATTCATCTCTTACATTAAAAGCAGATACATATACGATTGAATACCATTATGAGAATACACTGCAAGAAAGCGTTATCATGAATATTACCAATTCAATTGTAAGGCATTAATCAAATATAGAAAAAGGTTGTTGTAAAAACTACACGCTAGTGGATCGTGGTTTTACAACAACCTCCTTTTATTCTTTATTTATCATATCTCATTAAAAGTTAAGTCTAAGATACAAAACATGTTTATTCTTCTACTCCCATTGCAGCTTGTATTTTCATTTTCGCTTGCTCTATTGAAATATCAAAAATAACGGAACATTCCGCAGCAATTAGCTTCCCTGCCCTCTGAAGATTTCTATCGTCACTCATATTTAACTTTTTACCAGTTTTATTTCTACGATTACGTTCCATGGTTATACCCTTAACCACTTGCAAGCATCGTTTAAACTCACACGACTTTATTGCTTCCTGAAACTCTCTATCTCTTAGTTTATCATTAGAACTATATATTTCTTCTAATTCGTCAACTTCCGATAAATAGTTTTCCGCTTCCTCCTTCGTGATCACAGATCTCATAAAGACTTTATCGCTATTTAACTTTACATATATCGTACCACCATTATCACATATTGGCTGCAATTTATAATACCTTTCTTCCGTCGTTACAAAATCAGGCACTCCGATATCCGCGATTTTACACACGCCACCATTTTCATAAACAATTACATCATTAATTTGATACATTTTATTACCTACTTTCTGTGCTAAGCCAATAGAAATAACTATACTAACAAATTAAATTGTTATTAAAAATATCAGTCATAGTTATATTATAGCACAATTTTTTAAAATTTACCATACATTCAGAATTATCTTAACGAATCACTCTATAGATTGCCTTTTATTGTAATTTCAGTTCTATAATATAGTGATGTACTACGCAGCATCGTTTATGAAATCATCTTCGTTTATACTTGAAATATAAATCACTAGAGTCGCATCCCCCCTAGCCGTGAGCCAATTAGCTTTTCACTGTAACGTTCCCACAATGGTTTTTTATAATTTTAATATGATAGCAATTTTAGATAAGAAATCACCAAATTGATAATTGACAAGTAGATTAATCTTTAAGACAATATTTGTATAATTTCCAGTTAATATATACATCTAAGTTTTTTGTTACGCGTTATTACTGAGAATGATAGAAAGGTATACAATGTAGTATACAATGGGGTGTGTCATATGATTGTAAGAAAGATAAAACCGGAAGAAATTAAAAGAACGAATGAACTATTCGCCATTGCTTTTGAATTTGAAATGGATAACACAAAATCTGCGGATGAAGTTTATCAAGATACTCTTAATAATCCCAAATCCAGAGATGATGTTTATTGTCTTGAACGTTGGGCAGCCTTTGAAGATGATAATAAGACCATGATGAGCAACTTTATAGCAACTCCTTTCCCAATATACTTTGATGGGCACCAATGCAATATGGTCGGCATCGGTGGCGTTGCTTCCTTACCTCAATATCGGAGAACTGGTGGAATCAGAGCCTGTTTTGAAGCTGCACTTCCTTCTATGTACGAAAACGGTGTTGATTTTTCATATCTCTATCCTTTTTCTACTGCCTACTATAGAAAATTTGGTTATGAAATGTGCTGCGAGCGCTTACGATATCGTATTCGATTAAGTTCGATTCCCTTTGCTCACCTAAGTGGTTCTTGCCATCTTCTAGAACAAGGGCATACGATGCGTGATGACATTCAAGACGTATACGAGGCATGGCAAAATAAATACAACATGATGGTTATAAACGAAGCTTATGAATATGAATGGGTAAATCAAGCGAACCCTGCAAAAGACCAGTCATTTACATATGTATACAAAGCAAGAAATGGAGTCCCAAAGGGATTTATGACGTTTATTAAGGAGCGACAAGGCTTTGAACAGCACTTAAAATGTACCCGATTCTTTTTTAAGGATATAGAAGGTTTCCAAGGGCTAATGAATCTTGCCTACACTTATTCAAGCGACCATCTCTACATAACTTTCGAAATCCCAACGGATTGTGATATTACATTATTACTACCGGAATGGTCGATGGGTGCTGGTTCCTGTGAAAAAGTACATTGCGGTATGGTGCGAGTTGTCAATGTAATGCAGGTACTAAAAAAGGCACGTTACATAGGAAACGGTTGCATAGTTATTGAAATAAGTGACACTACGATATCAGAAAACAATAATCGCTTTTACGTAAATTTTGCTGACGGAAAAGCAATTACAGTTTGTACCACCGAACAACAAGCAGATATTTCACTTACCATATCACAATTTTCACGCTTTATTGTGGGTGCCTGCGATACAAAAGCAATTACCTTTCTAGATTCTATTACCACAAATACTGATTTTAATACATTAGCAAGCGTATTCTATAAAAAACCACTATTGATTACTCAGTATTTTTAACTCAACTAAATCTGAAACATTTTATGGCTCTAAGTTCATAAATCTTAGGAATTATCTAACCTATCCTATCTGACTTAGGGCCATTCTTATTTTATTTTTTCTTATTTAATTGAATCCAATCTCATTCTGCATACTCGTGCTATATCTACATTAAAGCTAACCTCACTTATATTTTCATACTATATCTACATTAGACCAAACCTCATTTACATTTTCGAACTATACCTATATTAGACCAAACCTTATCTCATATTCTCTCATACTATAAATTTACTAACCCATTTTCCTTTCATAATCTCCTTCAATGAATTAGTTTTCCATATGCCTTTTAGTTCACAATATAGATAATCTTTCATAGTAGAATAAATAAAACCCCCTGTTATATATCACGATTATGTGAACAATAACAGAGGGGTTTTTAACTTACTAAGGAAAGCTATTTAAAACTATTTCTTTTCAGATAAGTACTTTTGTAACTGAGTATTCGCTTCTGCTACTACCTTATCCATACCATTATCTTTTAATTTTTGAATGAACTTTGGTAATGCATCAGCAGGATCAACAGTACCTGTGTTTAATGCAAGTGAGTATTCAGCTGCTACGTTTGCTAATGCACCAAGTTCTGTTTCAACACTAGTTGAATCAAATGACCATCCAAGGATTGGAATAGATCCTGCAGCGCCATAGTCTGCTTTAAATACATCCCAAACATCTTTGCCTTCACCTTTTTGTGGAGGTAATTGAGTAATATTACCTAAACCATTTCTCCATGGTATATAATCGTCACGCTTTTGTGTAAATGCTACTTCTCCATCCACCATATCATAATGAACACCTTCTACACCATAAGCAATTAACGTCATTAATTCTGGATCTGTATTTAAAAGGTTAAGGAACATCAAAGCACGTTCCGGATTCTTTGATGTTGTAGATATAGCCATCATAGCTCCTTGTGAAGATGTTGTATCTACGTAAGCTGGTGTTGCTGGTACCATTTCTACATGAATTCCACGCTCTTGACTTGCGTGAAGTTCATAACCAAGAGAATAACTTTGAGTACCAATCAAATAAGAGCCTGTAAGTTGTTTGTTTGTACGTGTATCATTCGCTTGATTTGCATTGCCCATAGCAGGATCAATGTACCCAGCTAAATAGTATTCACGAGTCTTCTCAACAAATTTCTTATATTCAGCTGTTTCAAATTTACTTAAAATTTCATTTCCATAAGGTCCTTCGGCTGAAGTATCTTGTGGATTGATATAGTAAGATAAGATGTTATTAGTTGGAGCATCACCAGTTACGATGATCGAGTTATTTACCATTCTTTCAAGAACTGCGCCTTCTACTAACAATGGATAGAAATCAGGACCTTCTCCAGCTTTAACTTTAGCAAGAATATCGCCAAATCCATAATAATCAGTATTTTCAATATCTGCTAATGTATAACCATACTTCTCTAATAAAGTAACATTAACATCCCAACAGTTTTGAGTAGCGATATCCTTATATCCAGGAACACCGTATACGCCTACCCCATCAGCACCATTTACTTTAGCTCCGTCGGTTAATACTTTTGGTAGTAATCCCCATGTTTCTTTCGCATATTTTTCAATCAAGTCGTTATCTTCTTTATCGAGACGCAACCATGCACCTTTTTTAGCAAATGCATTGTATTCGCCTACACTCCAAGAGCTTGTGAAGTAGATATCAACATCATCGCCACCATTGATTGCAAGAACGGCATTCGTATCAAAATCACCCCACGTTCCCCAAATTGGTTCCAATGTAACATTAAGCTTTTCTTTTAAATACTCGTTCACTTTTTCAAGTGCTGCTTTATCGTCTGTTACATTACTACCATTTAGAAACCATTTAAGAGTTACTGGTTTAGAAATATCAATTTCTGTATCATTTGTATCTGGTGCTTTCGTTGGATCGTCCTTTGCTGCAGTTGTTGGTGTTGCCTCAGTTTGAGTCTTTCCGGAATCAACCTTTTCTGTTGGCTTTTTACTGCAACCGGATAACACCGTTGCTAACAACATAATGGAAAGGATAATTGATAATACCTTTTTCATAAATAACTCCTCCTAAATTATTTTTTTATGTAAGCGGTAGCTTAGCTAACCGTTCTTACCCCTTTACAGAGCCAATTGTTAAACCTGAAATAATGTAACGTTGGAAAAATGGGTACGCACATGCAATTGGTACAACAATAAGTACTACTAGGGCCATTCGTAAACTATCCGATGGCAGGCTGGCTCTAATATTCATAGCTTCTACACCAAGAATTGAAGCATTCTTAACTAAGAATTCAATATTATTTTGCATTTTCATTAATAAGTATTGAAGTGGTATGTACTTCGCATCACGAACATATAACATAGCAATAAACCATTCATTCCAATATGCCAATGCATTTAACAATCCAACCGTTGCTATACCTGGTTTTGCAATTGGAACTATTATTCTAAATAAAGTATTATATTCTCCACTACCATCAATGGCCGCTGCTTCAATTAAAGAATCAGGAACTGAACTTTGGAAGAAAGTTCTCATAATAATAATATTGAACGGATTAACTAACATAGGAACAATTAAAGCCGCATAATTATCACTTAAGCCAAGTAACGTCTTACATACTACGTACGTTGGTGCAAGACCACCTCCAAACATCATTGTAAAGAATCCGAAAAACGTAAAAAATCTACGATATTTAAAATCTTTGCGGAACAACGCATATGAATATAATATACAAATCAAAACACTTAAGATTGTTCCAACTATTGTTATAAAAAAGCTGTTAAAATAAGATCTCCATAACTGATCTCCTAAATCTATTACATATCTATATGCATCAAGGGACCATTTCGTTGGCCAAAACGAATATCCAATTTCACGTATACTTTCCATGGAGGTAAAAGAAATTATAACAACAAATATAAAAGGAATAATGCACAATAAGCAGAACAAACCTAAAATAATATATATGATAATTTCTGCAGGTACACTAACCGCATTGAGACGTGATTTTCTTTTACTCTTAGAGATAGTATTAATATCTTTACTTCTATCCATATATATTACCCTCCTTAAAACAGACTACTGTCTTCATCAACCTTACGAACAATTGTATTGGCTGTCATGATACAAATAAATCCGACTACATTTTGTAATAGTCCAGCAGCTGTACTCATTCCATAGTTATTGGTAGCATTCATAACACGGTAGACATATGTATCAATAACCTGTGTTGCAGGAGATAAAATACCAGCATTCATAGGCACATTCCAGAACAATCCAAAGTCTGCGTTTATGATTCTACCAACGTTCATAATAAACAATACTATAATCATAGGTTTTAGATGCGGTAATGTTACATAACGAATCTGTTGCCACTTACTTGCACCGTCGATGCTTGCTGCCTCGTATTGGCTGTGATCAATACCAGTGATTCCTGCCAGATAAAGGATGGTGGAGTATCCAACATTTTTCCATAAGTTAGCTATGGTTAAAATGTACGGCCATGGTCGATAATCACTATACCATTCCGTCACCTTCATCCCCAACTTCTGCTGAAGATGAACTAACAACCCACTTGTTGGATCAAGAAAAGCCATAACAAAATAACTTGCCACTACCCAGCTTAAAAAATATGGAAAAAACATTAATGTCTGATAAGACTTAGCAACAAACTTATTCGTAATTTCGTTCAGCATAATGGCAAAGGATACCGATATAATTAATCCCAGTACAATCCAAAGAGCATTGTAACCAATGGTATTACGAATTATTTTCCACGAATCCGAAGTTTTAAATAAAAATTCAAAGTTTTTTAACCCCACCCACTGACTATGCTTGATATTATTTAATAGTGTTGGTGCCTTTGTATAAAATTTATAATCTTTGAACGCTATAATGATACCAACCATCGGTAAATACCGAAGCAGTATCAGCCAAATAGCACCAGGTGCAACCATACTCAATAATAGAAGTGTCTTCTTTTTACTATATGATTTTTTTGTCTTAGTTGTTGTTTTAGACATTATATATACCCCTTCCCTAATTTTGTAAAATCATAATATGCAATTTGCTATAAAACCAAGATATTTCTTATTACTTTTGTGTATATTTTACCTAGATTACACTAAAAAGTCACGGCACTTGGTTGTGCTTTTTTGGATATATTTGTCATCCTATTAAATCAAGGTATAATGCGTCATTTAACAGTGTTTTTTGTGTTCTTTATATCTTAAAAACGAAGTATCTCCTATGCTTTCTTACTTAAGCGTTATGAGATAATTCGTTAATTGATTCAATCGATCAGTAACTATTCATATCTCTAAATTACATAACATGAGCCTTCCCATGATCTATACTCATCCCCCTAAGAAACAAAATAAAGGTACTTAAAGTAAAGACTCCTCCTGCCGAATCGACAGAAACCCATCATTACAATAAGTACCTTTTTAGGAAAACTCATTCATACTTTTATTTTCTCTAATACAAAAAAATTAGCTGTAACAAGAATAAATCTTGCACAGCTATTTTTTTTAGAAACCTTTGGATTTTAACCAAGTAAGAGCTTCTTCTTCACTAAGAAAAGCCTGTTGAGGGAATTTTGTAGAGATTGCTCTGTTGATTTGCATCTTTACAATCGCGCTATCAACAATAACAGCAGCCACTTGTAAATTATTATTTGCAAGCCATTCTGTGTGTTTTGCCATAACATCCCCTAGATCAGACATTTTATACTTTCTAAGGTCAGATACCATCGCCCATGATTGATTTCCTACTGCAGGTCCTATTTTATTCTCGAACTGACTATGATATTCTGCATAGTCTTCTTTTGTCCAAAGACCTACTGGTTCCTCAAATACAATTTTCTTGTCTGCATCATAATTAATTGTGTACAAACACTTTGGATGCGTAATTTTCATAATATTTTCTCCTATGTAATTATATTTTGAAATGGAGTTTAGCTCCAAGACAATCGGTTATTATAACGAACTACTGCTGATAAGTTTCCTCTATATTTAACTTAAGCGCTTCAGCTATGTTATACATCTCATTGGAACACTCAGCAACCATTTGTATCAGGTTGTTTTGTTCATCTACAGATGCTGCTGCCTCTTGTGTTCCAGCCGCTGTTTCCTCTGAAATACTTGCAATCGTCGCAATCATATCCTCAGCTTCCCTTGCATCATCTGTAAGAGTCTTAGTTGCATCAAATACTGCTTTCACTTTAACACCGATTGAAAATACTTTTTCTGATATATCCGTTATGGATGTTGCAGTTTGTTCAAATGCTTTTTCTTGCTCCTGAGAAAGAGAATTTGCTTGTTTTATTTGCATTACTGTATTTTCTATCCCTTGCTGAACATCATCAATGATTTCATTGATTTGCTTACTTGACTCTGCGGATTGCTCTGCTAATTTTCTTATCTCATCTGAAACAACTGCAAACCCTCTACCATGCTCTCCTGCACGTGCCGCTTCAATTGCTGCATTTAAAGCTAATAAGTTTGTCTGTGCTGCAACACCTTTGATAACTTCTAATATCTTACCAATTTCTTTTGATTTACTCATTAAATCATTAATCACCTTTTCCATATGTTCAGTGATTACTTTGTTCTCTTCCATCTTTTCTTCCTGATAATGAATGTATTCTTTTACTTGATTCATAGATGATATAGCTTCATCAATGTGTCGGTCGGATAATTTCATATCTTCACCAATACAAACAATCATTTCAGTAATATTATTGATTCTAAGGCTTCCTTTTTCAATGGATTCTGCTTGTTGCGTTGCTCCTTCTGAAAGCTGTGAAATCGAAAGTGTGACTTTGCTTGAAACATCACTCATCTCGGATGATGATTGTTTCATTTCACTTGATGAAAAAGTAATAACATCTACCGTTTCTTTTACATTTTGAATAAATTCACTTATTTTATTTAATTTAGCTTTTTCTTCAAGTGAATGCATTTCTGTAACTGTTTCATTGGTTTCATCCAAACGCTCTTTTTGATTACTTAGATCCACGTTACCTAACTTCTTTATTTTTAACTCTACCAATACTATATAGCAAATAGCTGAAATAATAAATACAATTATTGCAAATAATATCATAAATAATAAAAACTTCTTGCTACCATCGCTCATATATACTTCTTTTTTCATTAAACTACGTGTTTTTAAATACCCTCCTAGGGTTACAATAAAATTACTAACAAGCATTACAATTAGAGCTAATACACTCATCACTTGTTGAATGCCTTTCTTTTTAAACAAGTACAATCTTTTGTCCTCCTGCGGTTCATTAATTTATTGCACAAAAAAGCCAAATGTAGCCTACAAACTACACTTGGCTATATTAACACGGCAACCCGACTATCATAGTGTCTAACCTTAGATTCGTGGTTTTGCGTCCTTACCTTTCGATAAGTTTGCTATTTTAGCTTAAAATATGTTATGTAGAGCTATAAAGATAATCCACCATCAATAACAATCGTCTGACCAACAATGTATCTTGAGATATCTTGACAAAGGAAATATGCTAATTCCGCTACTTCAGATGCCTCACAAAATCTTTTTGCTGGAACCTGTTGCTGATATGCCTCTGCTGCATCGCCAAGAGTATCTAACATATCTGTAATAATTATTCCTGGAGCAATCGCATTGACATTAATGTTATTTTCAATTAACTCTGTACTTAATACTCTTGTAAATGCAGATACTCCCGCCTTAGATGCTGTATATCCGTAAGATGCAGGAAGATTTTTAACTGCTGCCAAAGAGCTTAGATTTACTATTTTTCCATAGTTTTGTTTTATCATATGTGGTGCAACAAGTTGGCATAAGTGAAATAATCCAGATAAGTTTGTATCGATAACATTATTCCATTCATCCATACTCATACCTGTTATCGTATTATAACGTACAACCCCTGCATTATTAATTAAAATATCAATTTTACCGAACTTCTCAATTGTGAAGTTAACCATACCTTCAAGTTCATCTCTATTTGCAATGTTACAACCATAAATATAAGCATTTCTTCCATAGCTTTTTATTTCTTCTTGAACTTTCTTTGCTGATTCTTCATTGCTTACATAATTAATTACGACATCCGCACCTTCTTTTGCTAACTTAAGTGCAATTGCTTTTCCAATTCCTCTAGATGCCCCTGTTACTAATGCCACTTTTCCTTCTAACATATGGTTTTCTCCTTTGAATTTATTTATATACCTAAGACTTCTTTTGTAAGGCTTTTAATCGATCACCATTTGGTGCAATTTCACTACCATCCGTAATTATTTCTATAACAGCAGGCCCCTTTAAATCTTTTAGGAAGTCTGGTATTTGACTTATCTGGCTATTTTCACTTAATTCCATCGCCTTAACTCCACAAGCCCCTAGCATTTTCGATATGCTAATTCTCTCCTGTTTAAATCCTTCTACTACTCGCTCAAATAAATAACTATGCCCATGTTCTACAAAGCCTAACATAGCATTGTTAATAATAAAGTACACAATCGGATAGTTATACTCTTTTGCTGTTAATACTTCCATACCGTTCATGAAAAAGTCACCATCACCAGCAAATACTGCAACACATCGTTCCGGATATGCTACCTGTACACCAACGGCTCCTCCAATTGCTGCGCCCATAGCTGCATAATTTAAGTTCGTTTCAAAATCCCCACCCTCAGGTATGGAAAGATACTTAAAGGCAAAGTTCATAAATTCTCCCATATCTGCCATGTAGTAAGTATCCTTTGGCATGAAATCGGGTAACTGCTCCATAAATTCCTTAAGGCTGACACCAGTATTTGTTTTTTGAACTGGTACATTTATTGTTGGTTTTATAAAGCTTTCTTCTGATCTATCTGTATGACTTACTATATAAGGAATTGCTACTGACATATCCATACATAATTTTATATCAGTGTCATAAACTTTACCCAATTCTCTTGCATCCCAATCGATATGGATGACTTTTTTCCCTTCCGTTAAGGCGCTGTTAAAATTATTAGTGGCATTCTCACCCAAACTACTACCAACAACAAGCAAGCAATTAACTTCCGGATCATTAACATAATCAGAAGCAGCATCGGTACTGGCAAAGCCATAATTTCCAAGATTTAATGAGAACTCGGAAGAAACTACACCTTTTCCTTCTGGGGTTGTAATTATTGGCCACTTAAGATGATTACTTAACTGTTTTACTAAGTCAGACTTCCCGCGTGCTCCCTTACCAACCAATATAACACCTTTCTTGGTATCATCAATAATATCGCATGCTTTCTGAAGTAATTCTTCCTCATCTTTTGTGTTTACATCTTTTTTTGTAGATTTCTCTAAATCGACTACTTTTATTTCCTCTACCATTTTATTTAATTGAATATCAATTGGAATTGATAAATGAACTGGTCCCATTGGTACTGTATTCGCTACTTTAATAGCATGTTCCAGTTCTTTCATCACATCTTCTTCTCTTAAAATCGTTTTACTATATTTTGTAATCGGTTTAAGAATATCTTCTGTGTTAAGCTCCTGTATTGCACCCTTACCTATTTGCCATCGATGAATATAGCCAGTAAGAATTAAAACAGGTGCTTTAGCTCTATATGCATCTGCGATTCCATTCATCATATTGTTTACACCAACGCCGCCTGCACCTATGCACACTGACATTTTACTCGTAACACTTGCATATCTAGCTGCCATGAATGCAGCACCAGCTTCATTTTTAGCAACAATCGGTTTAATTTCAACGTCATTTAGTGCATCAAATAGAGGACTAATAGTCCCTGCTGGAATCCCAAAAACGTAGTCTACACCTATTTCTTTTAAATATTCTAATATTCCATTTGCAATTCTCATTTGTATTCCCCTTATTTAATATTGATTCTTTAAGTATTCATCTGCTAATTTAACACAAGACTCCATTTCATCCTGAGTAAACTGATGTTTTTTCTCAATCGAAGCAATACAAATAATGGCTTTTACTTCTTCTTCCCTTACAACTGGAACAATCATAATGCTATCAATGCCAAAAAGAAAAAAAGCATCTGCTGATCTCGTATCATTCTTTGTATCAAAGATTTCAACAGGCTGCTTTTTACTAACGATTTCTCTCAATATAAAAGTATCATTCACATAAACAGGATTCTGTCCATGAACAGTTTTCCATCTTTCTATCCCAAGAACATCGGTCTGAGTTTTGTAAAAGGGCTTTAATCGTCCTTCTTCTATCCTGTGATATCCGATATCTTGTACCGTAGTTATTTCTTGGATTTTTTGAAATAATTCTTCCAAAACTTGAAACTCCATATAAATCTCCCTTCATCATTTGCCTTTTTCTGCTTTTAAGCAGTTTTTTCGTTTATAGTAAACTTGATGATTACTATCGATGTGAATTATTTATACTATCCCCAACTAGTATATTTTTTCTAAATATACCATATATTATCATATTTGTAAGGGGAAGTAAATATTTTTTCGACAATATATACTAATTTATTACATTGATACACTTGTCAATGTCAATATAAAGTGCATACCTGAGCAATCTGAATCGTATTATCATCATTTCTACACGGTTCATATTAATGTATATAATGTCTTTTTTATTCTTGAAAGCTTACTTCAACTATTTCCATTAAAACGTACTTTCCTATACAATATTAAGTACATTCCCATACATAAATAAAAAGGATGTCTTTTATTAGAAAACATCCTTTTCACATTATTTATGCTTTGCATTATTACATCTACTATAGTGAGATTACTTTTACCCTTTATGAATTCGATGAAACAGGATTAAAGTGAGTGGAAACGGTATTATTAAATAGCATAAAATGGCCATTGTTGTATATCCCATTGGACTATAATTATAAATCTTATGAGCTATTGCAAGGGGGATATTATATGGTTCTCGTATTAGCATTAGATTGCTTCCTGTTACCTTATTTATGATTAGTGCTAGAATTGCAAAAATAGCAAAAAGTAATAAAAAATAATTATAGGTTTTACGATTCAATTTAATATTCATCTTCTTTAAATATTGAAATCCAATATACATCATAAGCATATGAAAGAACATACTATGAATACTTAAGAAATGCCACATCGGATACTGCATCAATGAAGTCGATGGAAACATTAAATATACGAATCCAGCAACAAATGCAGTTCCACAAATGTATGCCTCCCCCATCCTTTTCCCAATACCTTTACCATAACTACATAATAGGAGTGCATAAATGAAAATAGAGCAATACGAAATCGGCACCCAAGCATCTAACCACGTATATCCATGCTTAAAATTGAATCCAATTTTTATAATTTCAAGTACAACTACTATGATACTGCATACTTTTGTTAAAACCTCTAGTTTCTCCTTTTTCATATTTCTTGATAACAATAATAATATACTTAAAATTATTAGCATAACTACTAATAATATGATATGCCCCTTTGTAAACATCCCACAAGCTTCATAAGCATCTTTTGGCGCAAAGAACATAGATACACTTATATCCATGTAAACCTCCTCTTAAAAGCCACAATAACGAGCTTTCCCATTCCCTGAATTAAAAAAGCTTTCGACTTTACACAATTCTCATTTATAAAAGTGCGATATCTTTAAGCAAGGATTTAATATGGCGTTCAATATTATTGCTCTCTTATTTCTGCAACCGTCTTCACTTTATTATGTTCGATCGGAACCCATTCCACCTTTTTAAATAATGCAGTCAAGGAAATCGGTATATACGTTAACATAAAGAACGGAAATGTAAACATATATAGAATCTTCTTAAAGTTAGATGCATGTATTTTTTTCCACTCTGTCATTGTTGTTACAAAACCCACAAGAAAAAGTATCAGATACGAATTTCTAAGAAATGCCCAGAATATCTGAATCGCAAGTATTAAACCATAGCTAGCGAATTTACTTGAAATTACTGCAATAAGACATACGAAGATACACAAAATAGTCATTATCAAGGCGGGTAAAATAGTCATTAGCATATCAAAACAAGAAAAACTCCCTTTAAATATGCCACGAAATAACTTTACACCATATTGATAGAATACTTGGTAATAGCCTTTTGACCAACGCATACGTTGCTTCCATGACTGTGAAAATGTATCTGGCTGTTCATCATAAAGTATTGCATTCTTACTATAACCAACCTTTTCATGCTCTATGATATTCTTAACTGTAAATTCGATATCCTCTGTTAGTAAAAAGAATTTCCAACCACCATGCTTTTTTAATATCTTCCTACTAAACATAAAACCTGTACCCGAAATTGCACAACTTGTCCCAAGAAGCATCCTTGCTTCATTGAGATATTTTGATTCACGTAAAAACCAGAGTGCATAACCAGCAGATATCCAGTTGTCACCATAGTTTTTAGAGTTACGATAGCTTGTGATTATTTCATAACCATCTGAAAATGTCTTATTCATCTCTTCAATGTATTTCTTATCTAATACATTATCTGCATCAAATACAAAATAGCCATCAAACGGTTCATAATCTCCCTCAATTTTCTCTAGTAGATAATCAAGTGCATAGCCCTTCCCTACTTTTGTTTTATCAAACCTCTCATAAACTATAGCACCTAACTCTCTACAGATATCCGCTGTTTGATCTGTGCAATTATCCGCGATGACAAAGATTTTAACAAGACTCTTATTGTAAGTTTGTTCATGTATACTTTTTATTAAATGCCCAATTACTTTTTCTTCATTTCGTGCTGCAATTAATATAGCAAATTTATGCTGATATTCTTTTTTATGCCTTCTATGTTTGATTATAAATGGTATTACTAAATACACTAGTTGGTACGCGTAGCATATAAAAAAAAGCACTGTAAATATAATATTTATAACTTTAATGATCTCCACTACAATTCTCCTTGGCTCATATTTACGTCAATGAATGGTAAATCTCATCTTATAAAATTTCGCAAACTTATTTTATAGTATTGTTTGATAGTTTGCGATAAAAAAAACATGAATTATCGTAAATATTGAGGAAAATGTTTAAATTTTTTAAAAAATTATTATTACAGTACCTTTGATGACTAAAATCAAATAAAAAAACCCCCAAAGCACAAGGCTTTGAGGGTAGTATAAATCGATATAATGTTCTCTGAACGAGAAATATTATCTCTTGGAGAACTGTGGAGCACGACGAGCTGCTTTTAAGCCGTACTTCTTTCTTTCCTTCATTCTTGGATCTCTTGTTAAGAAACCAGCTTTCTTTAATGATGGACGGTAATCTGCATCAGCCTGTAATAAAGCTCTGGAGATACCATGTCTGATTGCACCAGCTTGACCAGTGAAACCACCACCGTGTACATTTACGATAACGTCAAATTTATCAACAGTTTCAGTAAGTGCAAGTGGTTGACGAACGATAAGCTTTAAAGTTTCAAGTCCGAAATAATTATCCATATCTCTTTTATTTATAGTGATTTTACCTGTACCTGGTACTAAGTAAACTCTAGCAATACTGCTTTTTCTTCTACCAGTTCCGTAATATTTTGCCTTAGCCAATGTTATTTCCTCCTTTCAGTCCGAATTAGTATTTGATTTCTAATACTTCTGGTTTTTGAGCTGCATTGTTGTGCTCTGGACCAGCGTATACGTGTAATTTGTTAAGCATAGATCTTCCTAAAGGTCCTTTTGGAAGCATTCCTTTTACTGCAAGAGTAATAACATCTTCAGGCTTTTTAGCCATCATTTCTTTTAATGTTGTTTCTCTCATTCCACCTGGATAATCAGAGTGGCTGTAATAGATCTTTTGATCCATTTTCTTACCTGTCACTTTGATTTTGTCTGCGTTAACTACGATTACATAATCACCAGTATCGATATGTGGTGTGTAAATCGCTTTGTTTTTACCTCTTAAAACTTTAGCGATCTCAGAAGAGAGACGTCCTAATGTATGTCCTGTAGCATCAACTACATACCATTTTCTTTCAATAGTCGCTGGACTTGCCATAAAGCTTTTCATTGGTTTACCTCCTTAAAAAATGTCGTTTTCATTTCTATCTTAATAGCAGATGCTAAATTAGCAGTTGCCATTCATGAAATGCCCTGTTTTTCAGCATTCTGTGCATTTTTAGTCACTTCGTGTATTATATAGTATTCCATATTTACTGTCAAGCGTGTTTTCACAAGTTTTTGCAATTATTTTTAAATTTTCTGAATTAACATCAGTAAAAATCATTTTTAAAATGACTTTTTATTTTACTATTATTTGACGAAATCCTCTAACATATATCAATAGGCTTTTTAGCATATGACACTTGTAGTTTCTCTATTCTAATAAATAGAATTGACGAATGATTTTAAAAGGAGCAGGTAACAAGTCATGCTAATCATCCCTTGTCACCTGCTTCCCTTTAATGAAATATTATTATATTACTTCACTTTTAAATTCTAATATTTTAACACCTTACATGTATTCAATACCAACCAATGTTAAGCCTTTGGCTGGAGCTGTTGGTCCAGCTTTGGATCGATCCTTTGCTTCTAGAATTTCTTTTACCATCTCAGGCTCTATAAACTTACTCCCC
>CAJJLI010000006.1 GCA_905192625.1 uncultured Clostridium sp.
TATCCATTATCATTATAACTTGGTTGGCATTGAATATATCCCTCATAGTATAATCCTGGCCAAACAACTTCCTTTGATGTAGCATAATTCATTCCACCAGCTTGTGCAGTAAATGACATATAAATTAATGTAATAAAAACTATGCTAATACCATTCATAAGAAACTTTTTTAATCTCTTTTTAATTTTCATTATTATCCCCTCATTTCATTATTTTAAGTTCATTTACGATCTACGAGTTCTAATTAATTAAGCTTTTTCCAAATTAAACAATTTCCTAGTTTTGTATCAGTATATGAAATATAACATTTTTTTACATTATTGTCAATTATATACTATTATTATTTTTAATATTCTTTTATTCTTTATTTTTTACTGTTTGGGTTAAATTTCTCAAATATAGTATAGATTATGAACCTGGTTCAATATATTGCAACTCTCTCTATTCTCTTCTCTAAGAATTTTTTCATCGCATTTATATTGAAAACAGGATATATTGCATCTAATCCTTGACAATGTCAACCATTCCAAATCAACACCTTACGAGGCTTTCACATTCAAACCTACTGACTAACTGTCAACGCTTAATTCTTAATAATATTATTATGAATCCATGACTCGCTACTGGTGGTTTAGCTTGAACCTGACCAGACAGAATTTTCGCCTATTAAGTTATACACCTTGCTTAGCCCCACCGAAGTTTGAGTAATCTTATTTTAATGTAATAAGGTTTTTCATTCCTTTAAACAGCCTTGAAAGGTGAATTTATTTCTCACTAATTATCCTTGATTTACCAATAAATTCTCATGATATGATAAAATAAAGAAAAATTTTTTCGCAAAGGAGATTTTATCATGTCACGAGCAGAGATTAGGAAGATGAGGAAAGAATGGAAAGAATATTTACCAGCATTTATATCAGCTCAAAAGCATTTCTTTCCAGATTTAATTGAGCGCTTTCATCAGGTCGCAGATCCAAGACAACAAGGATCCGTCCAGTATTCAATCGAAGAAATCTTGTACACTATCATCATGAAAAATATATGCAGTATCACTTCAATGCAAGGCATGACAGATGCATTTAATGATGAAAACGTGGTGAAAAACATGAGTGATTCTTGGTACAGAGGAACGGGAAGATGTTCCTCATTATGTAACGATTAACGAGTGTCTAGAAAAACTTGATCCTAAAGAATTAGAAAACCTACGAAAAGCAATGATTTATACACTTATTCGTAAAAAAAGTTTTAATGATGCAAAGTTTCTGAGTAAATACTGGATGATTATAATAGATGGAACGGGTCTCTTTTATTTTAAGAAAAAACACTGTGAAAACTGTTTGAAACAAGTGAAAAACAAAGGAACTGAGGATGAACAGACCTTCTATTATCATAAGGTATTAGAAGCTAAAATTGTATTAGGCGATAATACTGTTGTTAGTATTGCAAGTGAGTTTATTGAAAATGAAAGCGAAACAGTAAGTAAAAATGACTGTGAACAGAATGCCTTTAAACGCTTAGCAAAGAAGCTTAAAAAAGAGTTCCCAAGGCTACCTATCTGCATTTTAGGGGATAGTCTGTACGCAAGCGAACCAGTTTTTGATTTGTGTAAGAAGAATAACTGGGCTTATTTGATTCGCTATAAAGATGGAAGTATACCTAGTATTGCTGCAGAATTCAATACGATTAAGGAAATGAATGAAGCTGAAGAACGTGTTGTATTTGAGAAAAAGGAATATAAAAGAAAAAAGCGAGAAAATTTGAAACATCAAATGAAATGGGTGTCAGAGTTACCTTATAAAAAACATGAAGTCACTGTCTTAGAACTCAAAATAGAAAACGAAAGCAAGGAAACAGGAAGTTTTCAATGGCTTACAAACCTAACAATCACAGGGAAAACAGCATATGAGTTTGCTCTAGCAGGGAGAAAACGTTGGAAAATCGAAAATGAAGGCTTTAATATCCAGAAACATCAGAGATATGATATAGAGCATGCCAATAGCTTGCATAGTCAAGCGATGAAGAATCATTATTTATTGACTCAAATCGCCGATATCTTAATGCAGATGTATGAATTTAAGAGTAAAACGATAAGAGAAGTAAAAAGAAGTATAAAAAATATATCTTCACACTTATTATTAAGCTTCGCACGGCAACTAATAAGGGAAGATATATTGGTAAGACAGTTCAACTCAAAAAACGAGTTTAATTGATAAGTTAATTATAGCAAAGGAAGCGGTCAATGGGAAGAGTAAAAATAAAATTCATTGATTTTAAGCAGTTTTAAGAAAAAGTGCCTTTCGGCGCTGTCCTTTAAAACACTATATTGACTATTACAATCAATAGGTATATGATAAGAAGTTAAGAAATGCAAAGATTATAAATTTTATAATCGTAATTGTTTTAAAAATGAGACCTTATAGTTAAGAAGGGAGAGGTTTTATGAAAATTGCAATTGTGTATGCAAGTCTAACTGGTAACACAAAAAAATTATCAGAAAAAATTAAAGAGACATGCAAAAATGAGGATATCATCTTCAATGGTACACCTCTAGATGTTGATATAGCAAATATAGAATCTGCTGATTTGATTTTTGTAGGCTCATGGACAGATAAAGGCAATTGTTGTGAAAGTATAAAAGGCGCATTAAAGAATTTGAATAATCAAGCAATCGCTATTTTTGGAACCGCAGGATTTGGTGGTTCTTTGGAATACTTTAAAAAACTTGAGGAACGATTTACGCTAGAAATACCAGAAAGCAATCAAGTCCTTGGTGCTTTTTATTGCCAAGGCAAGATGCCATTTAGCGTAAGAGATCGTTATTCTTCAATGATAAAAGAGCATCCTGAAGATAAAAACCTTCTTGTAAGTTTGAAAAACTTTGATGATGCGCTCTCACATCCAGATTCTGAGGATCTAACAAACGTGGAAGCCTTTTCTAAAAAAATGCTCACTATAAGAAGAGAACAGATGCTTAATTAACTAAGAAACAATAAATAAATATATATATTTTTATTTATATCAAACATATATCAGCCATAACTGGTACCACAGAGATTGTAGTGAATCCCTTTTGTTAGACAACAAAAGCTATTGAAGAAAGGTTAAACGATCCTACTTCAATAGCTTATTTAATAAAAGTTTTTACTCCATTTTTGTATCAATCAATTGATTCCCAAATGCTTTTATAATACAACCTTTAAATAATAGCATTGGAGGATTTTGTGGTTCATACTCTATATCTCAAATTATTTTTAGAACCCTTTATTATAAACATAAAAGGGTGAATTCTCATCTTCTCTAATCATAATGAAACAAAAGTTAGGTAGCTCTCCCTCTGCCCATTCCCCTTCTTCCACTCCTTCAGGATATTGAACATTTATTGTTGCATACAAAGGCAAAATTTGTTCAACACCAAAAAGCTCGTTATAATTTCTGCTAGCCATTTTCGTAAGCTCATGATTATCTCCCAAATATTCAATGGATTTAATCTTAATTGTGGCTACACCGTATAAATGTACCTCTCCATTCTCAATTCGTTCTCTTTGCTCATTTACTTTCTCAGGATACATAGTTTTCAGTATCGACTCATTATCTTTCTGATTTATAGCATCCATATGTTCTTCTGCCATCGCTATCGCTGCTTTTATTTCTTCATCAGTAAAGATGGACTCTTCATTAATTTCGTCTACTTTATTTTCTACTTTATTTTCTTCTACTTTATTTTCCTGATCAATAAAATTTTCTTCTTGAGTTGATGTATTTTCCGTACTTGTCATTTTGTCACAACCATGGATGATCGCAATAGTTAGCACTAAGATCATAAAATAATAAACAAGTTTCATATGTTTCATTGCCATTCCTTCTTTCTTTTCTCTCCGGTTAAGACAGGGACTCTATCATTATATTTTCAAATATAACATTTATTTACATTGCAATCAATATAAGTTAAGGCTTACTTTTTATATGCTCAAAATTACGTATGTTATACGTTATATTTAAAATTACTATCCGAAATTAATCATAACTTCCGCATAGTTCTTCATTTTTTTTGTGTACCAAAAAAGCTACTGCAACATGGCATACTAACCATGCTACAATAGCTTCTAAAACAATAAAACTACTTCATATATTCCTTATACCCTACTTTTTCAAGCTTTTCTTTTTTTGCAACTACGCCTTCTTTTAATTCTTCTTTGTAAGCCTTTAACTTCTCTAAGATAGAATCATCGGAAGTTGCTAAAATTTTAGCGGCTAAAATACCTGCATTAGCAGCACCATCGATTGCTACGGTAGCTACTGGAATACCACTTGGCATTTGAACGATGGAGTATAAGGAATCTACTCCACTAAGTGCTTTTGAATGAATTGGAACACCAATGACTGGCATAGGGAAAATTGCAGCTGCCATTCCTGGAAGATGAGCAGCCCCTCCTGCTCCTGCTATAATAACTTTATAACCTTTTTCTTCAGCGCCATTTGCATATTCAAAGAATATATCTGGCATTCTGTGTGCTGAAATCACTGTAATATCATACTCAATTCCAAACTTCTCTAAGATTTCTGCTGCCTTACTCATAACTGGAAGGTCTGAGTCACTTCCCATAACTATACCTACTTTTGCCATGTTAATTCATCCTCTCTCTTATCTGTTCTTTATTTTAGCCTTTGCAATGCCTCATTGAGTTCTAAGGTACCTGGCAATACAAAACGACCATCCTTAATTATTGTAACTTTCGTTCCATCGCTATGGTAAACTGCGATTTCTCCGATTTCATTGTACGGAATTGTAATATCCGTATGGCAATTATAATATGCCTTAGTACGATCGGTTTTTCTTAAAGCGGAAACTTCATTGTCTCTGGCAACAATTTCTTTTCCATCCGGGTTAAACACTTTATGATCTTCACTCATTTTATAGCATGTATCACCAACTGCAAAATGAGGGCCTGTCTTTTCAGCAATTAAGATTGGAAGCTTTCTTTGTATATCGAAATTACGTCCCATAACATAAGCCGTAGTATTCGTTCCAATTGCAAATTCACCAAGAGGAAGAGTGTCATGGTTCATTAATAGGTTTTCTTTAATAAAATTCTTGTTATCCTCATCATTATCAAAATTCGTACAAGTATATTCAGTAATCATACCATCTTTAAATGTTAAATGAAGTCCTTTGTATTCAAGACCATTTAAAAATACCTGGCTAACATTTAAACATCCGTTTGTACCTGTTAATTTAGGGGATGTAAATACTTCACCTACTGGGATATTAACATCCGCTGTACAATTTTCAAATCTCGTTTCATTTTCTGGATTTACCAAATCATAAAGCATTACTTTAAGATCTGTTTCATTACCATTTGCACCAACAATATGACAATACTCACCAGCATCCAATGCATCAATAATGAATTGTTGAATTCTCTTATAGGTGTCATTGTCTAATGTATTAACCTTTACTGTTTCACGGAAAATTTCTTCAAAATTGTCACCAATGGATGGAAGTGGATACGCAATAATCGTAAAGGATGTTTCATCTGCTTTCATATAATTCATTGCAAGCATACTGATATCGTTTGTATATTCTGTTATTAATTTTTGCTGCTTATCACTAAGCTTAATCGCATTATCCTTGCTAATTGGGCTAAAATCAGGTTCGCCAAATGTTTCAAGCACCGCTGGACCATCGTATACCGCAAGTTCAAGCTTGTACGTTTCATAAGTTTCCTTCATCGCTTGAAGCATGCGTTCTTTCATCACTTTATCAAAATACAAGCCTCTATCATTACGGTGATCATACTCATATTGTAAATTAGGGCTAGTTGCATAATACCCTACTTTTCTACCAGGCTTTTTATTGATGGTATCCGTAGCAACTCGAAAAACAACAAGTTTCTTACCAATCTTTCTAAAGTTCTCAAATGCATATTTCATCATGCGTTCGAACCCAATAAAGTACCGAATTCCTACGATTTCCTTTTTACTAAGATCCATTCCCATTGTCTCAAATCCACGGATATAACCTTCGGTATAGGTATCTGCCATTGCCTTTACTTCGTCTTCTGGTAAGGCATTTAAAAAGGACGCTACTTTTAACTCATTTTCACTAATATACTCACCAAAGTAGTACAGATATCTTAGGTCATTTAAATCTTCTTCCATAATTATATCGTATGCAAAAGTATACGTTGGATCCGACGTTTCTCTCATACGAAATGCATAATAGTCCTCACAATAATCGTGTACAAAGTAATAAATAGAGCGTTTTATTTCTTTCGCCGTATATTCATTTTCATCTTCTAAGAGATTATAGATTTCAATAAATAATTCTGCGGTAACTGTAATAGGGAATAAGCGATATTCGAATGCATGTGGAATTAAACTTCTAATTTCAGCATATAAAAAGGAGAATAATTTACCGTATTGTTCACCAAAGATCTCAACGGCATAATCTGGATTTGCATAACTTTTTTCATAAGAATCTGGCAAAATATCTTCATAAAGTAAAGTATTGAGCTCTTTTAATTCTTCCAGTGATTTCTTTTTTAAAGAGCCTTCTCTTACCTCATGTACAACAGATTGTAACATAGTAAAGAATCCGCACATCTTATTAAAGTATGGACGAAATAACTCATTCACTGTTTCTTCTTCCTGCATATTATGAATACGTTCCATTGATAACTCATAACGTTCTAAGACCAATTCATTTTCTTCTTGTAATAATTCAATATTTTTCATGTATTAAGTCCTTTCTTATCTCTTATTTAAGATAGTATACCCACAATATATAAACTAAAAAAGACAACCACCATAACCCCATTCACAACAAGTCCTGTAATCGGAGCATTTAAATAAATATCTTTTTCCTTAAAACTTTTTGTACTTAATATAAAACCAAATACAGAGCATGCAGCACAGAGTAAGCCAATTAGACCTAATTCTATTCCTCCATTGCCTTGATTATTTCCTGAAATAAAGGAAATCACAGCGAAAGTGATAAGAGATGCAAAGCCAAGTAACATTGACAATACTCCCTTTTTGGAATGTACTCTTCCTTTAAATTTTATACTACTTTTTCGAATAATCATGAGCTACCTCCAAGACTTAATCCTATTTCCTTTTACGTATAATAAATAAAAACAATTTAAGAAATAGATATCCTACTGCTCCTCCAATTGTATTTAATAGTAAATCATCCACATCAAAAATTCCAATTTTATAAAGTAACTGAATGGTTTCTATGGATAAGCTGAATAAGAATGTCCATATGATCACCTTAAAGATATTTTTATATCTGGAGTTCATTAACGGAAGACAAAATCCAAACGGTGTAAAGGCTAAAACATTCCCAAAAAAATTAACAACAAAACCTTCTAGCCCAATTGTATGACGATACTTTAAAAATCTTTTAATTTCTTGAAATAACACTAAATTATAACGATAATCATCATTAAATTCTGTTCTCCCGTACCTCTCACTAAAGAAAAGAAAATAAGAAATACCAATCAAATAAATAACAAATAATAATGTACTAAATACATGTAGAAGTTTTTCCTTTCCTTCCTTCACAACTTCTTTCCATTCCCTTTCTTACTAAATCCCTAGTTGTCGTTAAACCACATATTTCACATTTCATGGTTTATACAATCACTCTCATCATCCGTTTACTGCGTATATTATACAATAGCAAGTTTGGATATTCAAGGGAACATTTGTATAATATGCAAAGAAAAAGCTACAGCAAATATTTCGTAAAATATTCGCTGTAGCTTTTTTACATGAATTAAAATTTACAAAAACCAAAGAAATGGAATCACAAAAGTTATTTCACTCCACGTTTGAGAAACAAAACTTGTTATAACACATTCTTTCGTTGGTAGACTTTAAGGGAAATCATCCATTAATATGCTCTTGAAACTGCAATTTTTTTATTTACAATTAAATTCGCTTTGTTGTTGTTATCATCCACTAATTCATTGTTTGTAAACATGATGTAAGCAGTACCTGTAATTGGTTGATCCAATGAAATATACATCTCTTTTCCCCCAACATAATAAGAACTGCCTACTGTGCTATTCCCATTGTATACAGTAACATTCACTGTACCAGTGAAATACTCACTAAAGGAAACATTGATGTCGTGACTGGATGTTAATTTTGCTGAAAGAAAGGTCGGTGCACAATTCTCTACCAATGGAAGTATTGTATTGTATGTCTCCATCTCCGCATAAGAATCATTAAATCCTTTAATTCCTTTCACTGTTACCGGATAATTTGCATTTGCCCCAATCGCATTATTTGCAAATACTAACTCAATAGTTGCAGAGTTCTCATCTTGCGCAATGACATTTGCACTGCTTGGACGAGTTGTTGTTCCAATGATATAATTTGACGTATTTGCAACGGATGCCATGTCAAGTTTTTGATTAAACTTGATATATATTTTACTTGGATTTGTAATATCCTGAGCAATGCTTACAGGTGCTGGTAACACGGAAGAACTGCTTGTTTGCTTCGTTGCTGTAATTGTAGAAGCTACCGATGCGTTCTCATATTTATCAATTACTAATCCAGCAGGAAGACTAAAATAGTACGTTCCCATCTCAGTAGCTTGGTTAATAAATGATAGAGTAACTTTCATCCCCTTTGCAACCGCTGTGTAGGATAATTCCTTGTTATATATATTGGCATTTGAACTTACAATTTTAGTACTAAGTTTACCATTCCCGCTGATTAAAGATACTTCTTTATTATAAGTTAATGTTAACTTGGTAACTGGTACGTTATTTTCTGTTGTAGTTGTTAATACAGAGCTTACTAATAATGGCGCATTGTTATCTAAGGTAAAATCAACACTTCTCTTAACATCACTTGATTGTGCACCAGTGGAATTATAACTAAACCAACCATTTAACGTTACAATCTGGCTTCCTGTCAATGCTGTGTTAGGAATTGCATAGTTTACTTTTGTTGAATCTGCAGAGTCAACAATACCCGATACATAATCGTTACCAATATACATATATCCTGCATACTGGATTGGGCGACTAAACGTAGCCGTTACTAAATTCTTTGAAGTTCTAACAACGGATACTAAAGAGGCATTCGGTTTTACCGTTGCATCAATCTCAACAACAACTGGCAATGTAAACGGATTTGATACATTTCCGATGATGTCTTTAATCCCAACCACATACACCAATGTGTTTGCTTTTGTAACACCACAAGCTGATAAATCAATTGACAATGATTTTCTATCTGCACTTAAAATATAATTATTTGCATTGGTTAAATACGCTTGTAGCGTTGTATTATTCGTACCAACTACGTTATATATGGATAACTCACTGATATCAATAGGTTCACTAAACTCTATATTAGCGACGTAACCAGTCGCATCTATTGTAGTCGTTACATAAGAAGGCCCAATATCATCTTTTAATGTCTTTTGAACCGTATACGGTGTTACAGGAACACCAGTTTCTGATAAAATACTTTCAGAAATCGTAATTACGTATGTACCTTCAAAGTTAGCACTCGCTGTTAAAATAAGTGATTTTTTATCCTTACTTAAGGATGGCGTAATATTGTTAAAGTTGTTGGCTCCTGGTGTTAATCCTATCGTTACAGAACCAGAAATTAGATTACCATTGGAATCAATTACGCTTGATGAAAGTATTGCACTACTAAAATCAATCTTTAATTCTTTTGAACTTGCTAATGATACTGAATTTACTTTCGGATTGGTTGCCCCAGGGGTTGGTGTAGGCGTTGGTGTTACACTAGGTGTGACTGTCTCATCACCTGTTATGTATAGATATACTCTTGTTTTTACTGTATTTGTAAGACTCTTTGCAGCTGCCTCGCTTGGCCCACAAGCAACTTCAAGCATTGTTATACCTGGTTTTTTGGCAGTTACTACACCAGCACTCGTTACGCTTGCATATTCTTCATCAGCGATTGTAAAATATGCATAATCTGTAGTATTGGATGGCGTCTTAGTAAATTTGAATTTATGGCTTTCGCCAACTTTTAATGTATGTGCATTGATTGTTCCTAGATCTGCACTTACCGTTACTGTTTTCGCTGGTACACGATTCTTTACTGCAACGGTAGCTTTTACTGTTTGTGAAGTTCCATTGGTAAAAATTATTTTACAGCTAATTGTAGCACTTCCAGCCTTTATCGGTGTAACTAATCCTTTACCATTTACGGTCGCTACACTTTTATTCGAAGATGACCATGTTTTTGTTTTTACATTTGCTGCATTCTTAACCCAAAAAGTATATGTACTACCCATATAAATCGTTTTCCACGTCGTATTCATGGATGCACTTGCCGCATAAACTGTCTCTGGCTTACGAATGGATACCATTGGTATTGCCATTACGAATATGAGCAAAAATGCCATAAGCTTCGTTAATAACCTCTTCTTCATTTTATTCCTCCTATCGCAGTTCATTCAAAAGATTCGAAAATCAAAACTTCAAATCAAGCATTCGAATGAATAATGATAAATAAATATTCATTCGAGCAACTAGATTCCAAAATCAAGTACATCTAAGTCGAATAGGCTGTTATATAAAAGTCCGTGACCGATGGCAATTCGCCATCCTAGCTCAGTGCCATCTTGATTCGCCGTCCATGGCGAATCATCACTAAGTTTTTTATATTCGTCTAAGATATACTAAGATTTTTTCATATAATGCCTCATAAATATTTATTCATCATTATTCATAGGCAAGTCCGTAGATATAGTTTTGGCATGCGAACCCTCATAGAAATTACTTTTAAAAAAGTTTTTCTCTTTTGATGCATATATCACCATTGTAATGCCAATTACCATTTTTGTCAAAACTATCCTATAGTTATATCGAAAAATTAAGAAATCTGTAATATACGTTAAAATTATGTATTATATAAAAAACTTCACTGCCATCCAAGAATGTGCATTGCGCTTCCCATTCTATAGAAAAATAGCCCGGTGTCTGTTTTGATTCGAGTAGTTCTCCAATCAAACTGTTTTGACACCAAGCTATTTATTAAACTATAAATTTAACTACTAATAAAACACTAACTTTTATTCACTTAAGTTTGCCATCGCTTTGAATTAAGAAACAATGGAAATAATCCATCCAACTGCCAACTACTGTCTTAATTCAATACCAATTGCACTAAGCCCCTTAAGAATTTTATTCATAACTTCCGTTACATCTTTTTCTTCTAGCGTTCTATCATTTGCTCTAAAGCTAATAGAATATGCCATGGACTTGTGGCCTTCCTGTATCTGAGCGCCTTCATAAATATCAAATAAATGATAGCTTTCTAATAGCTTTCCACCATTTTTACGAATCACTTCTTCTACTTGACCAGCAAGAATTTCTTTCTTCATAAGCATACTGATATCACGCGTAACCGCAGGATACTTAGCGATACCTGTATATTTCACATCAAAACTAGCTTTACTAATTACTTCCGGCATATCTAATACACCAACATACGCTTTTGTTCCGATATCATAATTATCAAGTACTTCTGGATGAACTTCACCAAGATAACCTAGCACTACACCATCATAGATAATATTCGCTTGACGGCCTGGATGTAAGAAAGTTTTACCTGCATTTGGATCATAGGTGATAACGCCAGTTAATCCAATTTTCTCAAGATATTCTTCGATTACACCTTTTAGGTCAAAGAAATCACCGTCACCATAGAATCCAAGTGTAAATTGCATTCTCTCATCTGGTAACTCTGTTAATGGAAGCGCCTTTGGTAAATATATATTTGCTAATTCATACAAACGAACATTTTTATTACGGCGATTATAATTCGTAGATAGAGAAGTTAACATACCATTTAGAGGTAATGTTCTCATGATACTATAGTCTTCACCAAGAGGATTCATTATAGTAACGGTCTGACGAAGTTTATCATCCGCTGGAATTAATAATTTATCAAATACTTTTGGACTTTCAAATGAATATGTTTGCGCTTCAGAAAATCCGAATTGCTCAGCCATATTTCTAGCAACATTTTCAACACGAAGCTTAAATGATAATTTACCTGTTGTTGCTTCTCCTGTAGGAAGTGTTGTTGGTATCTTATCATAACCAAAGAAACGGGCAACTTCCTCATCAAGATCCGCCTGGCTTAAGATATCCTGTCTCCAAGTTGGAACAATTACTTCATCTGTTGTTTCATCATATCCTAAGTCTACTTTCTTAAAGTAAGCAATCATTGTTTTTTTATCTAAGTTGGTTCCTAGTAATTTATTGGTTCTTTCATAACGGTAAGGAACTCTTGTTTCTGTTCTTACCTTCGGATAAACATCCACTGCTCCACCAACAACTTCACCAATTCCTAGCTCTTCTACCAATTGACAAGCACGATTGATTGCTTCCATTGCAGTATTTGGATCCAATCCTTTTTCAAATTTAGCACTTGAATCGGTACGTAATCCTAACTTTTTACTGGATAAACGAATATTTGTACCATCAAAACATGCAGCTTCAAATAACATGGTATCTACATGATCTGTAATTTTTGAGTTTTCACCACCCATAATACCAGCAATTGCAACTGGCTTTTCTGCATCACAAATCATTAACATTGAGGAATCTATCGTTCTTTCTTGACCATCAAGGGTTGTAAATGTTTCATTATCATTACCACGTCTTACAATGATTTTTTTACCTGCGATGGTCTCTAAGTCAAATGCATGCATAGGTTGCGCATACTCTTCCATAACATAGTTTGTAATATCAACAATGTTATTGATTGGACGAATTCCACATGCCGCTAATCTTCTTTGCATCCACAATGGGGATGGCCCGATTTTAACGTTTTTAACAACTCTTCCTATATAACGCTTACAAAGCTCTGTATCTTCAATTTCAACATCAATGTAATCCTTTGCGTTCTCAGAATTACCAGTCTCTTTGATTACTGGTGGATAAAATTCTTTTGAAAATGTAGCTGCTGCTTCTCTTGCAATTCCAACTACTCCAAAACAATCCACACGATTGCTTGTAACTTCATACTCAAACGTAATATCATTTAATCCCAATGCTTCAATTGCACTTGATCCAATTTCGATATTGTCATATTCTTTGTTATTACTAAAGATATAAATTCCGTCTTCTGGAGCATCTGGATAAAATTCTTTTGAGGAACCTAACTCTTCAATGGAACACATCATACCACAGGATTCAATTCCACGTAATTTGCCTTTTTTAATTTTAATTCCACCAGCTGCCTTATTGCCATCATGGCCTCCTGCTACTCTACCGCCATCTAGTACAACTGGAACAACATCCCCTTCACTTACATTTGGTGCACCTGTTACGATTTGAACAGTCTCACCTTCCTTAGTTACTTGCACTTGACAAACAATTAATTTATCGGCGTCCGGATGTTTTTCTATTTTTAAAATTTTACCTACAACTATTTTATCTAAATCTGCATCTAATTTTTCAAAGCCTTCTACTTTTGTACCTGTAAGTGTCATCGCATCTGTGTACTCTTGTGCAGTACAATCAAGATCTGGTACATAAGCTTTAATCCAAGAAAGTGGTGTATTCATTTTAAAACTCCTTTCGACTGTTTCTACCTAGAATTGCTTTAAGAAACGGGTATCATTTTCGTATAATAATCTCATATCGTCAATTTCATATTTTAATAACGCAATACGTTCTAACCCAACACCAAATGCGAATCCTGTATATTCCTCAGGATCAATTCCACTCATCTTTAATACATTAGGATGTACCATACCGCATCCTAAGATTTCAATCCAGCCAGAGCCTTTACAGAAACGACATCCACTTCCTCCACATTTAAAACATGATACATCCACTTCAGCAGATGGCTCAGTAAATGGGAAATGGTGTGGTCTAAATTTAACTTTTGTTTCTTCACCAAACATTTCTTTTGCAAACTCAGCAAGTGTTCCCTTTAAATCTGCAAATGTAATATTCTTATCAATTACTAATCCCTCGATTTGATGGAAGCTTGGGGAATGAGTTGCATCTACTTCATCAGATCGGAATACTCTACCAGGAGCGATCATTCGAATTGGAAGTTTTCCTTTTTCCATCTCGTGAACTTGAACTGGAGAAGTTTGTGTACGAAGCAAAATATTACTTGTAACATAAAAAGTATCCTGCTCATCCTTTGCTGGGTGATTCGCTGGTATATTAAGAGCTTCAAAGTTGTAGTAATCATATTCTACTTCTGGACCTTCTACTACTTCATATCCCATACCAATAAAGATTCTCTCCGCTTCTTCTAAAGCTATGGTATTTGGATGGCGATGACCAAGCATTGGTTTTTTTGCTGGTAAGGTAACGTCTATCGTTTCCTCTTTCATCTTCTGTTCTCTTAATTTTTTCTCGAATGCACTTTTAACTTCATCCAACTTATTTTCAATTTCTGCACGTGCATCATTTACAAGTTGACCTACCATTGGTCTGTCTTCTGGAGCAACATCCTTTAAAGATTTGAGTACAGATGTAAGTTCACCTTTCTTACCAAGGAATGCAACACGAATTTCATTTAAAGCATCCAATGTTTCACTCGCATTAATCTGGGACAAGGCTTGCTCTTTAATTGCTTTTAATTTTTCCTTCATAATAACCTCCATGCTGTCACAAACAGCTCAATTATTTTGCGAAAGCACCTAGTGCTTTTTGTGGGTTGCATACAAGTATGCCATCAAGGGGATTCCCAACCTATATAAAGGTTTATTTCAAAGAGACATACAAACTCTCATGAAACATAAAAAGAACTCTGTATTTTTTATTATAGGACAATACATGTTTATTATTTCCATAAATAAAAAAACTCCGCCCCTTGAAACAAGGGACGGAGTATAATCGCCAATAGCGAATCATAATTATTTCCGCGGTACCACCCTAATTCCTGTATTTTCCCCCAATCACTTGTTTATAAAACAACCAGGACTAGAAAATCAAAATACAGACACTTAAAGTTATGCGTAACGTGCACGAACGTCATATCCTACTAATGAGTTGTCATAACTCATATTCAAATATGCAGCTCCAGTGAGAAAATCAATTATTACCTGAACTTAAGGAAGCTTACAGCCGGTGACTTCCTCTCTCTGAAAGAAAATAATAATCTAATGTCTTTATGCATATATATGCTAAAAACACACCTTCATAGCCTTTTAAAGTTATTTAAAACTAGACTTTCTTTATTTTAACATATTTCACTTTAATGTCAAGTAAATTCCTGTTATAATAAAACTTATCGGTTTATTTACCATGTTAACTTTTGGATATCACATTTAAGATATTAAGTCTAAGGTTTCTCTCGTTTTAGATACATTAAATGCATAAATGGAAACATGTAAGACAAAGAATATCACATATATTAAAATAAATAGTAATGAGGTTTTTATATGATAATCATTTCAATAATAAAATTAATACAGTCATTTAGTCGGAAACTAAGAGATGATTTTATAAGTGCGTTTTCTGCTCAAGCCGCATTTTTTACCTTCCTCTCATTTTTTCCATTTGCTATGTTTTTACTGACACTACTTCAATATCTTCCATTTACGCAAGAAACCGTATTAGAAGCCTGTGCAGAAATCTTTCCTGCAACCGTCAATTCTTTAATCATTACAATTGTTGGTGAATTATATGATAAGGCCTCTGGGACAATATTATCTATTTCCGTCATTGTTGCATTATGGTCAGCCTCCAAAGGATTCCTTGCCGTTGTTCGTGGTATGAACTCCGTTTATAACAATAAAGAGACAAGAAATTATATTATTTTACGCTTTTGGTCA
>CAJJLI010000007.1 GCA_905192625.1 uncultured Clostridium sp.
CTCACAAGGCGGTAACGCCAAAAGCTATGCAGGGGTCAATCCAACCGGGTTGGCGCCTTTTGCGTGCGCCCACATGATTCCCATGTGAATTAAGCAGTAGGTTTTTATATTTCAAACCTAACTTTGATTAACCGTAATAACAACTCTCCCAGGAGTATCTAACTTGGCGTAATACATATTTGCAAAACGCACATTAAAGATAACCTAGCGGATGCTACCACGTCAGCCGCTTTAAATTGTGTCGCACCAAATAAATTCTAAGAATCTAAAGAGCGAAAGAACAAGATGATAATGACACCCGCGTTCTAAAACTGTTACCATGAACAGTCCACAATATCACAACGTGGCTTGTTACTCTGAACAAGCGATTGTAACACAGAAAGCAAGAACTATTTTCTATATAAGTACATTACGTACTCTATGAAAACAATTGAAATCGCATTTCAATTGGATTAGCCTTGTCTTTGTTTGTGTTTAGGGTTCTCACAGATAACTCTGATGGCGCCCTTTCTCTTAATAATTTTACACTTTTCGCAAATTGGTTTAACTGAAGATCTAACCTTCATTACAATTCACTCCTTTCAAAAAAAGTCCGTTTATCATTATAACACTAGATTTTACAAATAGCAAGTACATTTTAAAATAAAATAAACTTTGCGTGTATAATCAATAGGACTTCAATGTTGAATATAAAATATAATATTCTATATCCTAGTGTCGGGCAAACATAAGCGTGTAAAAAAGCTCTGTCGCCATTTATGTTAAACTTTATTCTTTTTAACTTTAATAATCACTTGTCCTAAGCAATTGATCTTTAAAAAGAATAAAATAATAACAGCTAAAAAATTATTTATCTCTCCAAATAATTCTTCCTTTAGTTAAGTCATATGGAGATAATTCCAAGGTTACTTTGTCCCCTGGTACAATCTTTATGAAGTTCATACGTAACTTACCACTAATATGAGCTAACACTTTATGACCATTTTCAAGTTCAACCTGAAACATTGCATTTGGTAATTTTTCAATTACTGTTCCTTCAATTTCAACAACGTCTGTCTTTGACATTCATATACCTCCATTATTAATGATTGTAATTAGGAAGTGATAACACTTCCGGATCACCTGTCGTAATCAATATAGTATTTTCATAATGAGCTGATAATGTTCCATCTTCAGTAACGACAGTCCAATCATCATCTAACCAGCAAACATCATACCTACCGATATTAACCATTGGTTCTATTGCAAGAGTCATACCAGCTTGTAATTTAATTCCTCTTCTTTTTTGTTTGAAGTTAGGTATCTGTGGTTCTTCATGCAACTGTGTTCCAATTCCATGTCCAACTAAATCTCTAACACAAGAAAATCCATGCGCTACGACATATTCTTCAATGGCTGCAGATATATCATGTAGATGATACCCTTCTTTTGCATATTTAATACCTTCGAAGAAACTTTGTTTGGTAACTTCTATCAACTTTTTTGCTTCTTCGCTAATATTACCTACAGGAATAGTTCTCGCTGCATCCGAATGATAACCTTGATAGATTACACCCGCATCAATACTAACGATATCCCCCTCTAAAATAATGCGTTTTTTTGAAGGTATTCCATGAACAACTTCATCATTTACGGAAACACAGACCGAAGCAGGATATCCATTGTAATTTAAAAATGACGGTATGCAGTGGAAAGAACGAATTAATTCATCTGCTTTTTTATTAATATCCATCGTTGTTATACCAGGTAATACTATTTCAGCCAATTTATCATGAACCTCAGCTAAAATCTTACCTGCTTCTCGCATAAGTTCAATTTCCTTGGTAGATTTTATAGTAACTGACATTTCGTCTCTCCTTAAAACTTAAAACACTTTTGTTATTTACCCTCATGGAATGGTATTGCCTTATTTTTCTTCTAATATATTAATAATATCTGCAAACACTTCAGATACCTCTTTGGTACCATCAACTTCTTTTAAAACATGAAGTCCTGCATAAAAGTCAATCAAAGGCTTTGTCTGATTATGATAAACATTTAAACGTTTCGCTACTGTTTCCGGCTTATCGTCGTCTCTTAGCACTAGTTCTCCGCCACACGTATCACAAACGCCATCTATTTTTGTAGGGTTAAATACAACATGATAGGTTCCACCGCAACTTAAACACGCTCTTCTTCCGGACATACGAGTTACGATATTTTCATCTGGAACTTCAACATTAATTGCAAAATCAATACTTTCTCCTGCTTCATTTAAAGCATTTGTTAATGCTTCCGCTTGAGGTATAGTTCTTGGGAATCCGTCTAATACATAACCGTTTTTACAATCATCTTGTGTAAAACGATCCATTATTAAGCTAAGAGTTAATTCATCTGGTACCAATAAACCTTGATCCATGTATTCCTTGGCTTTTTTCCCTAGTTCTGTATTATTCTTAATATTTGCTCTAAAAATGTCTCCAGTTGAAATATGTGGTATGCCATACTTGTCAGCGATTTTCTTTGCCTGAGTTCCTTTGCCAGCTCCTGGCGCGCCTAACATAATAATCTTCATGCTGTATACCATCCTTCCATATAATATAATCACATTCCATATTATATTATTATTTCTATATTAAATTTTATAACCTAATTTGAAAATTATACATCTAAATATCCTATATTAACTACTTTAGGGTGGAGCAACAATTGCCCCACCCTAATTATCAATGAATCTTACAAGTGTAATGATGTGTCCTTTTACAGCACCCCATTCAATTCACTAGTCATTTAAGAATCCCTTATAGTGACGAACTAACATCTGAGAATCAATTTGTTTCATTGTTTCAAGAACAACACCAACAACGATGATTAAAGATGTACCACCAAAGGAGACTCTCGCATTAAATAAGCCTCCGAAGACCAATGGGATAAGAGCCACGATAGTTAGGCCAATTGCACCAATAAAAATAATGTAATTTAATACCTTATTTAAGTACTCTGTAGTTGGTTTACCTGGACGAATACCAGGAATAAAACCACCCTGTTTCTTCATATTGTTAGCTACTTCTATTGGATTAAAAGTAATCGATGTATAGAAGTACGCGAAGAACAATATTAAGGCAATATATACTAATACGCCGAGTGTGTATTTAAATGCACCATCTTTAAGATCAAACCATGAACTTTGGTTTAAGAAGTAAAGAACTTTCGGCCAAAAATATGCTCTCTCCGGATATACACTAAAGAAAGATGATATTATAATCGGAAATTGCATCAATGATACAGCAAAGATTACAGGAATAACACCAGCAGTGTTAACCTTTAATGGAATAAAGGAAGATTGTCCACCAACCATCTTTCTTCCCTGTACCTTCTTAGCATATTGTACTGCGATTTTTCTTTGTGCATCTTGTAAAAGAATAATTAGCACAACAGTAAGTACAATTACAGCTACTATAAGAACTGCACCAATAACACCACTAACAACTCCCTTACCATTAAACACAAATTGTGTGAAAAGATTGTTAATGTCAGTTGGCAATCCTGATATTATGTTAATTAACAAAATAATGGATATACCATTACCAACACCTTTTTCTGTGATTCTTTCGCCTAACCACATAAGGAAAGCAGAACCAGCTGTAAAGGATGCTGTAATAACAACTACGTTAGTAAAAGTAAGTCCACCTTGTAAAATTCCAGATCCACCAAAACCAATAGTCATGGCAACAGATTCAACGATCGCTAAACCAATTGTTAAGTATCTAGAAATTTCTGCAATCTTCTTTCTACCAGTTTCCCCATCCTTTTGTAATTCCTCTAACTTAGGAATTGCAATTGTTAACAACTGCATAATGATGGATGAAGTGATGTATGGTGATATATTCAGTGCAAAGATTGACATTTGTGAAAATGAACCACCAGTTAACATGTCAAGGAATCCCATTCCCTCACCAAAACGTTGGCTCATCCACAATGAAAAGTAATCTTGGTTCACTCCCGGTACAGGGAGTGCAGAACCAAGTCTTACAATAATTAGTGCTATAAACGTAAATAACAGTCTGTTTCTAATATCTTTAATCTTAAAGGCATTTCTGACCGTTTTAAACATTAGATCACCTCAGCATTTCCACCAAGAGCCTTAATTTTTTCGATAGCGCTTTCGCTGAAAGCTGATACCTTGACATTAAGCTTCTTAGTAAGTTCTCCGTTTCCAAGAATCTTTACACCATCTTTTGGATTATTAATGATGCCAATTTCCATTAAGCTTTCAATCGTTACGTCTGCACCATCTTCAAATTTATTTAACATACTTACATTAACTGTAATGATTTCCTTTGTGTTTCTATTAGTGAAACCTCTCTTAGGAAGTCTACGGTATAAAGGCATCTGACCACCTTCAAAGCCAATTCTAGGCGCTCCAGAACGAGCTTTCTGACCCTTATGACCTTTACCAGCTGTCTTACCATTTCCTGAACCATGTCCACGTCCGCGTCTAAAGTTCTTGCTTTGCTTTGAACCATCCGCTGGTCTTAATTCTGTTAAATTCATCGTGTGCACCTCCTTACTTATTATTAGATTTCTTCTACCTTTACTAAATGCTTAACCTGATTAACCATACCTCTTGTAGATGCGTTGTCAGGTAACTCCACTGTAGAATTTAACTTCTTTAATCCTAAAGCTACAACAGTAGCCTTATGCTTAGGAATAGCACCGATGGTTGATTTAGTTAAAGTTATCTTTAAATTGTTTGCCACTTTTAACACCTCCGTCTATTCTTAGCCCAATAACTCTGATACGGAAATACCACGAAGTGCAGCTACTTCCTCTGGAGTTTTTAACTGGCTTAATCCTTCAATAGTTGCTAAAACCACGTTTTGCTTATTGTTGGAGCCAAGTGATTTTGTACGAATGTTTTTAAAGCCTGCAAGCTCTAATACGTTACGAGCAGGACCACCCGCGATAACACCAGTACCTTCTGGGCTACGCTTTAAAAGTACGGATGCACTACCGAATTTACCAATGTAATCATGTGGTACACTACCATTTTGATCAAGTGGTAAAGTAATTAACTTTTTAATTGCATCTTCTTTTCCTTTACGGATTGCTTCAGGAATTTCAGTTGCTTTTCCTAAGCCTGCACCAACATGGCCGTTTCTATCACCAACAACGACTAAGGCTGTAAAACGAAAATTACGTCCACCTTTAACAACCTTTGTTACACGCTTGATTGATACTACTTTATCTTCTAATTCTAAATTACTAGCATCAACGATTGTACGTTTCATGTTTTTTCCTCCTTGCCTAGAATTCGAGACCAGCTTCTCTAGCTGCATCTGCTAATGCTTGAATTTTTCCCTGATATATAAATCCGCCTCTATCGAAGACAACAGCTTTAATACCTTTTTCTAAAGCTCTCTTTGCGATAACAGTACCTAAGTATGTTGCAGCAGCAACATCATTGGTTTTCTCAAGTTCAGCTTTCACGTCTTTTTGAAGTGTTGAAGCTGAAACTATTGTATTTCCAACAGTGTCATCGATGATCTGAGCGTACATATGATTATTACTTCTAAACACAGCTAGACGTGGTCTTTCTGGAGTACCTGAGAAACGATTACGTAATCTTGTATGCTTTTTCACACGGATTTTAGACTTTGACTCTTTACTAACCATTATTTTCTCTCCTCCTTCTACTTCTTACCAGTCTTACCAACTTTACGTCTGATCACTTCATCAGCATACTTAATTCCCTTGCCCTTATAAGGTTCAGGTCTTCTCTTATCTCTGATTTCAGCAGCGTATTGGCCAACTTTTTCTTTATCGATACCTTTTACAGTAATTTTGTTTTGTCCTTCAAGAACAGTTTCAACACCTTCAGGATCAGTCATAACTACTGGATGAGAATATCCAAGAGTTAAAGTAAGCTCCTTACCAGCTTTTGCAGCTCTATATCCAACACCGTTGATTTCAAGAACTTTTTGGTATCCAGTAGTAACACCAGTTACCATGTTAGCGATTAACGTTCTTGTAAGACCGTGTAAAGCTTTCATTCTCTTTAATTCGCTTGGTCTAGTAACAACGATTTCTGCGCCTTCTAATTTAATATCCATTTCAACAGGTAACACTCTTTCAAGTGTTCCTAAAGGACCTTTTACAGTCACTTTATTATTTTCTGCAATATCAACAGTTACTCCTGCTGGTACCGCGATTGGCATTCTTCCTATACGTGACATGCCCGTACCTCCTATATTAAGTTTGACAGCCTAAACTGTCCCCGTAGGAAAGAGTATCTATAAAAGACTTCTTTCCCGTGAATCAGAACATTTATAAAAATATAGTGAATTTCTTAATATACTACATCTTAACATAAGTTCAGAAAAATGTAAACAATTTACATTACCAAACGAATGCTAACACTTCTCCACCAACATTTTGTTGTCTAGCTTCTTTATCTGTAAGAACACCTTTGTTAGTAGAAATAATAGCTATACCTAAACCACCAAGTACCTTTGGAAGTTCATCTCTATTTGCAAACACACGAAGCCCTGGTTTAGAAATTCTCTTAAGGCCAGTGATAACCTTAACGTTCTTATCCTTACCATATTTAAGTGTGATATGAATTGTTTTAAAGCTTCCAACTTCTTCAATTTCAAAGCCTTTAATATAACCTTCTTTTAAGAGGATTTCTGCGATTGCAATTTTCATCTTAGAAGCAGGTACATCTACTGTATCATGTTTAGCAGTATTAGCGTTACGGATTCTTGTAAGCATATCTGCGATTGGATCGCTCATTGTCATTTAAATTTGCCTCCTTTCTTAAACCTACCAGCTTGCTTTTTTAACACCTGGTATCTGTCCTTTATATGCTAACTCACGGAAGCAAATTCTGCAGATTCCGTATTTTCTTAAGTAAGCATGAGGACGTCCACAGATTCTACAACGGTTATATTCCCTTGTTGAGAATTTCTGTGTACGTTGTTGTTTCACTTTCATTGACGTTTTAGCCATGGAATTCCCTCCTTAACTATTTGCTAAATGGCATACCGAATAATGTCAATAATTCACGAGCTTCTTCATCTGTCTTGGCAGTTGTTACGAAAATAACATCCATACCGCGAACCTTATCAACCTTATCGTATTCGATTTCTGGGAAGATTAATTGTTCTTTAATACCAAGAGCATAGTTACCTCTACCATCAAATGCATTAGGGTTAACACCTCTAAAGTCACGTACACGTGGAAGAGCTAAATTAATTAGACGATCCGCGAATTCATACATTCTTTCGCCTCTTAAAGTTACCTTACATCCAATAGCTACGCCTTCTCTAAGTTTAAAGTTAGCAATTGACTTTCTTGCCTTAGTAATAACAGGTTTTTGTCCTGCGATGATCTGCATATCTTTAACAGCAGATTCAAGTGCTTTCGCGTTATCTTTTGCTTCACCAACACCCATGTTGATGACTATTTTATCAAGCTTAGGTACTTGCATATCATTCGTATAACCGAATTTTTTCTTCATACCAGCCATGATTTCATTCATATAAGTTTCTTTTAATCTAGTCAACTGAAATGACCTCCTCTCTTAGAATTAGTCAATAATATCTCCGGTTGTTTTAGCAACACGAACTTTTTTAGGACCTTTTTTGCCATCAACAGTAGTAAAGCCGATTCTTGTAGCTTTACCTTTGTGTAAATACATAACATTAGATGCATCGATTGGAGCTTCCTGATGAATAATTCCACCCTTTGGATTGCTCTGAGATGCCTTGCTGTGTTTTGTAATTGTGTTAACACCTTCAACTAAAACTTTACCATTAGAAACGGAAAGAACTTTTCCTTCTTTTCCTTTATCCTTACCAGCGATTACCTTTACGGAATCACCCTTCTTGATTTTTGTAGTTGCCATGTCACGACACCCCCTTATAATACTTCTGGTGCTAGTGAAACGATTTTCATGAATTGCTTTTCTCTCAATTCTCTAGCTACTGGTCCAAAGATACGAGTTCCTTTTGGATTCTTGTCATCTTTAATAATTACTGCAGCATTCTCGTCAAATCTGATATAAGAACCGTCTTTACGACGAGCTCCCTTTACAGAACGTACGACAACAGCCTTAACAACATCGCCCTTCTTTACAACTCCGCCTGGTGTTGCATCTTTAACAGAAGCTACGATGATATCGCCTATATTAGCATATCTTCTTGTAGAGCCGCCTAACACTCTGATGCAAAGTAATTCCTTTGCTCCAGTATTGTCAGCAACCTTAAGTCTGCTTTCTGATTGTACCATTTCAGATACTCCTTTCTCATTTTCCGAACTTATTTCGTAATCCAATGAATTACAAATAAATTATGACGCAAAACAATTCAAGTATTTTTCGATCTAATTATTTTGCTTTTTCAATGATTTCAACAAGTCTCCATCTCTTATCTTTAGATAATGGTCTTGTTTCCATAACTTTTACTCTATCGCCGATTTTACATTCATTGTTCTCATCATGAGCCTTTAATTTATAAGTTCTCTTTACGATTTTGCTATAAAGAGGATGCTTAACGTTATCAACTACTGCTACAACGATAGTTTTATCCATCTTATCACTTACTACCTTACCGGTACGAACTTTTCTTAGATTTCTTTCCACAGCAATACTCCTTTCTTAAACTGAAGTCTATTCTTTAATGAGTCTATGATACGAAAGACTCCCTTAATATTTATGATTAGTTAGCTGCCTTTGCTTTCTCAGAGATAACTGTCTGAATTCTAGCAATGTTTTTTCTAACGTCTTTAATTCTGCTTGTGTTATCTAATTGATTTGTTGCGTTTTGGAATCTTAAATTAAAAAGTTCCTTTTTAGCAGCTACTAAAGCTTCATTTAACTCTGCAGGGGATTTTGCTTTTAAATCTTCTACATATTTATTAGTTTTCACTGCCCGCACCTCCTTCTAAGTCTGCGCGAGAAACTATCTTGCACTTTACAGGTAATTTATGAGAAGCAAGACGAAGAGCTTCTCTAGCTGTTTCTTCTGGAACACCAGCGATTTCAAACATTACGCGGCCTGGTTTTACAACTGCTACCCAGTATTCTAATGAACCTTTACCGGAACCCATACGAGTTTCAGCTGGTTTTGTTGTTACTGGCTTATCAGGGAATATTTTAATCCAAACCTTACCACCACGTTTGATATAACGTGTCATAGCAATACGTGCTGCTTCGATCTGGTTAGATTTAATCCATGCTGGTTCAACTGCTACAATACCATATTCACCGTTAGAGATTGTATTACCTCTCATAGCTTTACCTGTCATAGTGCCACGGAATTGCTTACGGCGCTTTACTCTTTTTGGCATTAACATTATTTATCGCTCCCTTCCTTTTTATTTCCTTTTGTTGGAAGTACTTCACCATGGTAAACCCAAACTTTAACGCCTAATTTACCATAAGTTGTATCTGCTTCTGCGAATCCATAATCAATATCTGCACGAAGTGTCTGTAGTGGAATAGTTCCTTCGCTATAAAACTCTGTACGAGCCATATCAGCACCACCAAGACGACCGGAAACTGCTGTCTTAATACCTTTAGCACCAGTTTTCATTGTTCTAGACATTGTTGATTTCATTGCTCTTCTAAAAGAAATACGATTTTCAAGCTGTGTTGCAATGTTTTCAGCTACTAACTGAGCATTTGCATCAGGCTTTTTAATTTCTTTGATTTCGATGTTAAGTTTTTTATCTGTATACTTAGAAAGTTCTACTTTGATTTTTTCGATTTCTGATCCAGCTTTACCGATTACAACACCTGGTTTTGCTGTGAAGATGATAACCTTTAATTTATCAGATGCACGCTCAATTTCGATCTTAGCAACACCTGAACTATATAACTTTTTCTTCAAGTATGTTCTGATATTGTAGTCTTCTACTAAGTTATCTGCAAAATCAGCTTCCGCATACCATCTAGAGTCCCAGTCATTGATAACTCCGACTCTTAAGCCATGAGGATTAACTTTTTGTCCCATGATTGCCCTCCTTATCTTTCATTAAGCACGATTGTGATATGGCTAGTTCTCTTTAAAATTCTATAAGCTCTACCCTGTGCTCTAGGTTTGATTCTCTTCATTGTTGGTGCGCTTCCTGCATAACATTCTTGAATGTAAAGTTTTGATACATCCATTCCGTTATTGTTTTCAGCATTTGCAATTGCTGATTTTAATAATTTCTCTATTAAAGTTGAAGCATATCTTGGGTTATAAGCTAATATACCAAGTGCTGTTTGTACATCCTTGCCTCTGATTGCATCAAGAACGAAACATGCTTTTTGAACAGATACTCTAGCGTAAGATAACTTTGCACTAGGTCTTGTATCTTTGTTTGCATTTCTTTCTCTCTTAATCTGGGATCTATGTCCTTTCGCCATGGATGAAACCTCCTTTCGAATTTCACGGTGTTTCGTACTCTATATTTCAAATCTAATATAAAGACTTAAATTCATCTTTTATTTTTGTCAATGATTCATCATAGGATAAATCCTAACTAATTTAATTGCTTTGCAAGATAATTTTAGCAAGTGCTAAAATTATCTTCTAGCCTTTTTCTCATCTTTTCCATGTCCACGGAAAGTTCTTGTAGCAACAAACTCACCAAGTTTGTGTCCAACCATATCCTCAGTAACATATACAGGAACATGTCTTCTTCCATCATGAACAGCGAATGTATGACCAACAAACTGTGGGAAAATTGTAGAACGACGAGACCAAGTCTTAACAACTGTCTTATCGCCTGCAGTATTCATAGCATCTACTTTCTTAAGTAAATGATCATCAGCAAATGGTCCCTTCTTTAATGAACGTGCCATATAGGTTCAACCTCCTTTTTACTTCGTTAATGTCTTACCGTCTCTTCTTCTGATAATTAACTTATTGGACTGTTTCTTCTTCTTACGAGTCTTAAGTCCAAGTGCTGGTTTGCCCCAAGGTGTAGATGGTCCTGGACGACCGATACCAGTTCTACCTTCACCACCACCATGTGGATGGTCATTAGGGTTCATTACGGAACCACGAACTGTAGGTCTAATACCCATATGACGTTTACGTCCTGCTTTACCAACTGTAATTAATTCATGATCAGCGTTACCAACCTGGCCAATAGTTGCACGGCAGATGATTGGAACCATTCTCATTTCACCAGATGGTAATCTAAGTGTTGCATATTTTCCTTCTTTAGCCATTAACTGTGCAGAGTTACCAGCGGAACGAACTAACTGTCCACCCTTACCTGGATATAACTCGATGTTATGAATTTGAGAACCTACTGGAATGTTAGCAAGTGGTAAGCAGTTACCTACTTTAATTTCTGCAGTTTCACCATTCATTAATGTTTCACCAACAGTTAAGCCTACTGGTGCTAAAATATATGATTTCTCGCCATCAGCATATGTGATTAAAGCGATGTTTGCTGTTCTATTTGGATCGTATTCGATTGTTTTAACAACAGCTGGAATACCATCTTTTTTTCTTTTAAAGTCAATGATTCTGTATTTTCTTCTAGAACCACCACCATGATGTCTTACTGTAATCTTTCCTTGATTGTTACGACCAGCGTTTTTCTTTAAAGAAACTAACAATGATTTTTCAGGAGTTGAACAAGTAATTTCTGAAAAATCGGAGCCAGTCATATGTCTTCTGGAAGGTGTATATGGGTTATATTTTTTAATTCCCATGTCACTATCTCCTTTCGTCGCTCCACGCAATATTCTACTAATGTGTAAATGCAAACTCTATATAGCGTCTACATTTCCACCAACTATTTGGGCAGATTATCTGCTATAGTTCAGATTCTGTAAGAACTCTTACATCCTCTGTTTTTCTGCGCTTAATTAATAACTATATCTTATAGTCCAGAGAAAATTTCGATCTCTGCACTGTCAGCTGTTAACTGAACAATTGCTTTTTTCATTTTAGCTGTTTTACCAACAGTATTTCCACGTCTACGGTTTTTTCCGTCTAAGTTCATTGTGTTTACGCTTGCAACCTTAGTTCCGGCAAACATTTTTTCAACAGCTTCTTTTACCTGAGACTTTGTAGCTTCTGGGTGAACAGAAAAAGTATATTTCTTTTCGCTCATAGAGTTCATACTCTTCTCAGTAACGATTGGCTTAAGTATAACATCATAATATTTTAAATTTGCCATTATGCGTACACCTCCTCGATCTGTGCCACTGCATCCTTGGTAATTACGATTGTATCATACTTAACAATGTCATATACATTGATAGCGTTTGATGTTGCTGTTCTTACCGTAGGAATGTTTCTTGCAGAAAGAATAACATTATCATCCTTCTTATCAAGAACTACTAACGCTTTGTTAACTTTTAAGTTCTCAAGAACTGCTACCATTTTCTTAGTTTTGATTTCATCAAAATTGATAGAATCTAAAACAACGATCTTGTTAGCTTCTACTCTAGAAGTTAAAGCAGATTTAATAGCAAGAGCTTTTTCTTTTCTATTCATTTTGAATGAGTAATCTCTTGGCTTTGGAGCAAATACAACGCCGCCACCTTTCCATTGTGGTGCTCTTGTTGAACCTTGTCTAGCATGACCTGTTCCTTTTTGTCTCCATGGCTTTCTTCCACCACCGCTAACTTCGGCACGTGTTTTAGCGCTTTGAGTTCCTTGACGCTTATTTGCAAGCTGGCTAACAACAGCCATATGCATTAAATGTTCATTTACTTCTACGCCGAAGATTGCATCATTAAGTTCTAATGAACCAACTTCTTTGCCTTCTATATTATAAACTTTTACATTTGCCATTATAGTGTTCCTCCTTTCCTAAAGCATTTAGTTTGCGTTTTTAACTGTTTCTTTTAACATTATCATAGCTTTCTTTGGTCCTGGAACAGCACCTTTAACTAAGATAACATTATTGTCAACATCAACTTTAACTACTTCAAGGTTCTGTACTGTTACTCTTACATTACCCATATGACCTGGCATGTGTTTACCTTTAAATACACGACCTGGAGTTGTAGCAGCACCGTTAGAACCAGCATGTCTGTGGAACTTAGAACCGTGAGCCATAGGTCCTCTGGAAAGTCCGTGTCTCTTAATAGCACCTTGGAATCCTTTACCTTTGGAAGTACCTGTTGCATCAATCTTATCTCCAGCGGAGAAGATATCAGCTTTGATTTCCTGACCTACTGTGTAGTCTGTTGCATTCTCAAACTTAAACTCTTTAAGAAATCTCTTATTTGCAACACCTGCTTTTGCAAAGTGTCCCTTTCTTGGTTTGTTAACGAGCACTTCTCTAATGTCGCCATAACCAACCTGTACCGCATTGTATCCATCGTTATCAACAGTTTTAACCTGTGTTACTACGCATGGACCAGCTTGCAATACTGTTACTGGAATAAATTTTCCATCTTCATTGAAGATCTGAGTCATTCCAACTTTTGTAGCTAATATTGCTTTCTTCATAACTTTTACCTCCTGTTTAATCTACAGCGGATTATGCTGTTTTGCATAATCATCCTAGATGGTCTTATACCGGAAGCTTCGTCTTACGACAAGCATTTAACCGCTTGTCTATCTAAGATCTTAAGTGCCTATCGACACAATGTATTTTCACAAAACACTTTCCTAATATATAAACCCTAAGGATTATTATCTAACTCATTCTGGTGTTCCAATTAAGGAGCATCCCCTGACATCTTTCTCATTTAAAATGGGATATTGAGAGCGTAATATTATTTCGCTTTCATTTTGATGTCAATGTAAACACCTGCTGGCATTTCTAATCTTGATAATGCATCAACAGTTTTTTGTGTTGGAGCAATGATATCGATTAATCTCTTATGTGTTCTTTGCTCAAACTGTTCTCTAGAGTCTTTGTACTTGTGTACCGCTCTAAGAATAGTTACAACCTCTTTCTTAGTAGGTAGTGGAACTGGTCCGCTCACCTTAGATCCTGTTTTCTTTACAGTTTCAATAATTTTACTTGCAGATGCATCGATTAAATGATGATCATACGCTTTGAGAGTAATTCTCATAACTTGACTTGCCATAAAAAAAAGTCGCCTCCTTTTCGCACTTCATATCAGTACGACAAGCGGTGACTGTACACTCACCCGTGTGTTTCATGCTTGTCGGAAAATTAAAAACAAGACAATAAAGTCTCGTTCGTAACTAATTGCTTCATCCCGAAAAAGCTCTCGTTTCGACACGGTTCGTCTGCTCGTAGCAGCACTATATTCTTGTACAGTGACTTGTCGCCAGTTTCATAACTTGACATTCGCTCCACGGAAAACCTATATGTAAGACTTTGATTTCATCAAAATCTAATATAGCAACCTCACGTTTCTACGCTATCAACGTCACAACGATACTTATTATATACTAGTTAATCACCTTTTTCAAGTAGTTTTTTAATTTTTTTTGTAAAAAATATTCAACTATATAATTTGTACACTTTTTATATAAGTAGATCGTATTTTTACGACATAACGTTCATAATAATAGCAAAAATTAGTAGTATTCAGCTTCTAATGCGGATTTTCCTTATTCGACCAGTCACATACATAACTTGATTAAACTTCACACTATTCTGTTTCTTCCTATTATAATAGTCTCTAAGATTCAAATTTTATAAGTATATATTATTACTTACCCTCTGAATACAAAATATTCTCTATTATATTTGGTGATTATATAAACAATTATACACGCTATAACAGTAATTAATCAAAAACTAGTTATAAAATTTTTCTCTAACTCTCTTTCGATACACCAAAACCGTTATTTCGTTTGAGGATATATAAATAGATCCCTTTACTTATTTGTAATAATAGATAAAATACCTCATCTCATTTTACAGGGCTCACCCGAAACAGTTCCCTTAAATTATAGTTTTAAAATATGAATAAGAATTCTCTCCCCGCTTATCAAAATCAATTTACTTATTTTTGACAATATGGTATAATTTAACTGTAATTTACTTAATATAACAGCAATTATTGAGGAGGTACTAGTTATGTATTGTAGAAAATGTTTCAACTCGATTCCTGACTCATCTTTAACCTGTCCAGTTTGTGGTCTTAAAATTGCTCCAGGTGATCGTGTTACAGGGAATGCCGCATCACAAGATAATACCAATCTTGCTGATTCAAAATTAAGCAAAGTAATTGCCATTTTATTTGCAGTAGTTTCATCATTAACTATGTTACTATTTATTTTACTACCACAAAGCGCTATTAAAAAGATTGATGAACAAAAATCATATGATATGTTCAATTTATTTAAAGCGACAACGCTAGACTACAATCTATATAAGTTATCAGGTGATTACGATGACTTAATTACAGCAGTCGAAAATGGAACACTTTCTGAAAATACTAGCAGTACGGACAAAAACTATGAATTTTATAAGAATTATTCTTTCCACGACAAAATTATGAGTTATACAACGATGAAAGCACCTGCTTATTTCGAAAAATTTATT
>CAJJLI010000008.1 GCA_905192625.1 uncultured Clostridium sp.
TAGCGGAGCGCTACGGCCAGCATCCGGCGGTGATCATGTGGCATATCTCCAATGCTAATTACTTTCGTTCGAGAAACAAATGAAATTCTTGAAGAATAATTAAACATCGGCATTATAATTATATTTTAGTAGTCTTTATAAACTTATTTACTTTTCATTTACTTCGTTTTTATGAGTGGATTCTTCAATGGTTTTCCACCACCTCTTGGATATTGTGATGGTGTTTCTTTCACTTTATTAATAACAATCAGTGTACGCTCTACATCCGTGTTTGGAAGTAAAAAGCTATCTTCTCTCATTAACTTTCCACCCAACTGCTGAAATGCATGTTTTGCTTCTTCTAACTCTTCTTTTATTTTACCGGATTTATATGGAATAAAAAATCCTGTTGTTTTAACAAATGGTAAACAAAATTCACTAAGAGAAGCTAAACGTGCCACTGCTCTTGACACACACACATCAAATGTTTCTCTATACTCTATATTTCTTCCTAATTCTTCTGCTCTTCCATGGATTGCTTTAATATTTTTTAAATTAAGCTGATTTATTACTTCATTCAAAAACTTAATTCTTTTATTTAATGAATCCATTAAAACAATATTTAAATTTGGGTAAACAATTTTAAGAGGTATTCCAGGGAACCCTGCCCCTGTACCCAAATCTAGAAGTTTCTTACCATCCTCTGGCTTCCATACTTTTGATATTACCAAGCTATCCAAAAAGTGTTTTACTAACACCTCTTCATAATCAGTAATCGCTGTTAAATTCATAAAAGAATTCCATTCAATTAATAAATCATAATATCTCTCAAACTGTTCCATTTGATTTTCTGATAATTGAATGTCTAATTCCTCTAAGCCTTTAAGAAATATTTCATTATTTCTCATATACTCCTCTTTCTAAAATAATATCAACAATTTCTTACTTAAATCTATTGACTATTATCTTATTTTCTCCTTAATTGTTCTAAATACACTAGCAATACAGATATATCTGCTGGAGATACTCCCGAAATTCTAGAAGCTTGACCAACGTTTACTGGACGTATTTGTGTTAATTTTTGTCTTGCCTCAATTCTAAGAGAAGGTACATCTTGATAGTCAAGAGTCTCAGGTATTTTTTTACCTTCTAATTTCTTAAACTGTTCTACTTGACTCATCTGTCGTTTGATATATCCATCATATTTTATATTGATATTAACTTGCTCAATAACATCCTCTGGCAATTCAGCTCTTTCTTTATCTAAAGGAGCGATCATCTCATATGAGAGCTCAGGTCTACGTATAAGCTCTGCTAATGTTGTTCCCGTTTTTAAAATAGTTGTACCTAATGCCTCTAATGTTTCCTGAACTTCTTTTGCTGCACCAATCGGTGTGTTCTCTAAACGCTCCATTTCTTTCTGAATCATTTCTTGTTTCAATAAATACTTTTGATAACGTTCATCATCAATTAATCCAATATCATGTCCTATTTTAGTCAATCTTAAATCAGCGTTGTCTTGTCTTAAAATTAATCGGTACTCTGCTCTTGAGGTCATCATACGGTATGGCTCATGGGTTTCTTTCGTTACCAAATCATCGATTAAAACTCCAATGTATGCCTGAGATCGATCTAAAATTAGTGGTTCTCTACCTAACAACTTCATTGCTGTATTAATTCCTGCAATCAAGCCTTGGGCTGCTGCCTCTTCATATCCAGAACTTCCGTTAAACTGTCCACCACTAAATAAACCTTCTACGTTCTTAAATTCCAAAGTTGGTTTTAACTGCATTGGATTGATACAATCATATTCTATTGCATATGCATTCCGAACTATATTAGCATTCTCAAGCCCTGCAACGGATCGGTACATTCTAACTTGAACATCTTCTGGTAAGCTACTAGACATACCTGATATATACATTTCGTTTGTATAATTGCCTTCTGGTTCGATAAATACTTGATGTCGATTCTTATCTGCAAATTTAACTACTTTATCTTCAATGGAAGGACAGTATCTTGGTCCCGTTCCTTTTATACTACCTGAATATAATGGCGAACGGTCGATATTCTCCAAAATAATTTTATGCGTTTCCTCATTGGTATAAGTAAGCCAACAAGATACTTGATCTTTCTTTATATCATCAGGTTTATTTGTAAATGAAAATGGTACTACTTTTTCATCTCCAAATTGTTCTTCCATTTTAGAGAAATCAATACTTCTTTTATCAATTCTTGCAGGTGTCCCTGTTTTAAATCGATACATTTCTATTCCCAAATCCATAAGAGATTTTGTTAAATAATTGGCTGATGGTAAACCATTTGGCCCCGTATAATTGCTTACTTCACCATAAACACATCTCGCATTTAAATACGTACCTGTACAAAGTATAACGGCTTTACATGGATGTATTCCGTCCGAATACGTCTTTACACCAGTAACCTTATTATTTTCCGTTAAAATCTCCGTAATTTCAGCTTGCTTAAGTGTTAAATTTTCAGTATTTTCAACTATTTTACGCATTGTGGTACTATAATCTTGTTTATCTGCTTGCGCACGTAGTGAGTGTACTGCAGGACCTTTGGATTGATTCAACATCTTTGACTGAATATATGTTTTATCAATATTTTTCCCCATTTCACCACCCAATGCATCAATTTCACGCACAAGATGGCCTTTAGAAGTACCACCAATATTAGGATTACATGGCATAAGCGCAATGTTATCCATACTAACTGTAAACATTATAGTTTTTAAACCAAGTCTTGCGCACGCTAATGCTGCTTCACATCCAGCATGACCAGCGCCAACTACTGCAACATCATAGCTATCGTATATATAAGCCATTCTCTTATCCTCTTTTCTACTAACTGCAAATCTTTATTTTCCCATACAAAATTCTTTGAAAATTGTATTTACCAAATCTTCATCTACGGATTCTCCGATAATACTTCCAAGCACCTCATAACTATTCATAAGATCAATGGAGTAAAAATCTTCTGGCATATTTGCTTCGATGCTTTGTAATACTTGATATAAGCTATCAAGGGCATCTTTTAATGCTGTTTTTTGTCTAATATTTGTTATATAAACTTCATCATTAAATTGTAATTTACCATGGAAGAACATCTCAGTAATTTCATTTTTCATCTCATCAAATCCAGTCTCTTCTTTGGCAGAAACACGTATTACTTTCTTACCTGTTCTTTTTTCAATTTCTGAATCTAAAATCATTGGAGATAAATCACTTTTATTTAATAATACGATTGCTTTCTTATCTTTTATAAACTCAATAATTTCCTCGTCATTTTTATCAAGCTCAACTGAGGCATCAACAACGTAAATAATTAAATCAGCATTCTGCCCCATACTCATTGCTTTTTCTACACCAATTTTTTCTACTACATCACTTGTTTCTCTTATACCTGCAGTATCATACACGTTTAAACAGATTCCATCAAGGGAAATCGTTTCCTCTAAAACATCTCTTGTTGTACCAGCAATATCTGTAACAATAGCCTTTTCTTCTCCAACTAATAAGTTCATTAACGATGATTTTCCTGCATTGGGCTTTCCTAAGATAACTGTTTTAATTCCCTCTTTTATAAGTCGGCCATTATCAGCGGATTTTAATAATTGTTCAATCTCTTTACAATGATTCTCAACATGTTCTTGCAATGTTTCACTAAATCCATCCAAACTCATGTGCTCAGGATCATCAAGGGCTGCTTCAATGAAAGCCACATCATATAGAACGCTATCTCTAATTTCTTTAACTTTCTTTAATACATTTCCTTTTAATTGGTTGATTGAATTTTCGAGTGCCATTGTATTTTTAGCATGTATAATATCAATAACTGCTTCTGCTTGAGATAAATCAATACGACCATTTAAAAAAGCTCGTTTTGTAAACTCTCCAGGCTCCGCAGGTCTAGCCCCATATTTTATAACGGTTTCTAGGACGCGTTTTGTTACTGTTATACCACCATGACAATCAATCTCAATGCAATCCTCTTTGGTATAACTTTTTGGTGCTCTCATAAGAACCACCATAACTTCGTCAATAATATCTTCATTATCAACGATATACCCATAATGAACCGTATGGGTTTCCATATCAGATAGTTTTTTATTACCACCTTTGGATCTATATATTTTATCTATTATTGTAAATGCTTCATCACCGCTAATACGAATAATACTTATTCCAGCGTTACTCATTCCAGTTGCGATTGCAGCAATTGTATCCGATTTCATCATTAAACCATGCCTTTCATTCATTGTGTTGATGTAAATTTTCTATATCTAAATATTATCATAAATACTTAGATTTTATAGTATCATATTTTTGTTTTTTTTTACAATAACTACCTATAAACTTTAGTGACATATAAGACTTTATATTAATAGATTTTCTTTGCTTATTGTTTATTGGTTATTATTTATTGCATATTGCTTATGATTTATTGCCTATTGTTTATCACTTAATATTTGTTGCTTGTTGCTTGTCTTATATTATTTACTTACTTAAAACAATGTATCTTTAATTTAAGATAGGGCTGTTGCATAAGTCATATTAACTCACATAACAGCCCTTTCTTTTATTTCGCTAAGCTTCAGCTTTTGTATCTTTCTCTATTGAAGGCGTTGTTTCTACGTTCGCCTTCGCTGCAGCTTTTGCTTCTAAATATGCAGCATAGTCTTTTTTATAATCTTCACTATAATCTTTCGTATTTCCACCATATTTTTTATGGAAATCATTTTTGTTGTACTTTTTATTATAGTTATTATTTGGTTTATTAAAATTATTACCCTTATTCTGACTAAACTCTTTATTGCCATAAGGCTTTTGATTGTTAGGTCTAGAATTTAAAACGCCCTTTTTAAGTGTAATAACTACCTTTCTGTAAGGTTCTTCCCCTTCACTATGTGTCTCCACATATTTGTCATTCTGCAAAGCAGAATGAATTATTCTTCTTTCATAAGGATTCATAGGTTCTAGTGATACTGTCTTATGAGTTTTCTTAACCTTCATAGCTATGTTCTTAGCTAAATTTTCTAAGGTTTCTTTTCTTCTTTCTCTATAATTTTCAGTATCTAATTTAACCTTTAAATATCCCTCACTATTTTTGTTAATAACAAGACTGGTTAAATATTGTAGAGAATCCAATGTTTGTCCTCTTTTTCCAATTAGAACACCCATGTCATTTCCAACAACATTAATCGTAACATTATCCTGATCCTTCTCATAAGTTACTTCAGCTCTAGCGTCAATATTCATTGCTTTGAAAACCTTATCCAAGAACGTCTTTGCAGCTAACTCTACACTATATTTTATCTTTATACGTATTTTTGCTGGTCTACTAAACATTCCTAGTAAGCCTTTTGACTCTTTTTCAACAACTTCATATTCCACATTATCAATCGAAGTTCCTAATTGAATTATGGCCTCTGTTAATGCATCATCTACTGTCTTTCCAGTAAACTCTTTCCAATCTTCCATTATTATTTATCCCCCTTATCACTATTCCTTTTCTTAAGGATATTAGCATTTGCGGCAATGCTGCTCGCATTGTAGGATACCTCACTCTTTTTATATTTGGAAGCCTCTTTACTCAAAGTATTATTATTCGAGGAAGTATTCGTAGATTTAATATCTAAAGATTTTGTTGATGTTTTAGCTACCCCTGCCATTGTATTACCAGTGGCAATTCCCATTTTTTCTTTTTTCTTCGCTGATTTAGCAACATTTTTTTCTATCATTTCATCTACATCCATATTGTCCATGTACTTATTGATAAAAAATTGTTGCCCAATTTGAAATACACTACCACTTACCCAGTAAATACCTACACCGATTGGTAAGAATGTACAAAATACACCTGATACTATTGGCATCACTGTATTCATAGTCTTTAGACTCTGAGCTGCAGGATTATCAATATCATTTGCGCTGCTTGTAGGAGTACTTGCAGTACTTAATTTTGTCACTAACCATTGTGAAAGTGCAGATAAAATTGGTATCAAAATACCTGGGAATGAATACCCTGGTGCATCTAATATATTTAAATCACCAAGAAAATGGTTTACATGAAGAATATCATTAATATTTCCTTGAATGGAACTAATGATTGGTTGAAATCCTTCAAAGTTCATAAAAGCATTCCAATTTGCTGTACTGAAATTACCCATAACATCAATTAGCTGATTAACGCTAAATGTATCTAAATTTGTAACTGCATTCGAAACTGGGTTGGCTTCAAGAAACATTTTAAAGTCGTTTGGAAAATTTCCAAGACTTCGAACCGCTATTGCAATGCCTTCATACATACCATAAACATCGTTTACGTATGCTGGTATCTTGTAGATTACACGATATAAAGCAAATAAAATTGGTAAGGAGATTAATAGTGGAAGACATCCACTCATAGGGCTTGACCCATATTTTGCGTAAACCTCCTGCATTTCTAATTGCTGTCTTCTCATGGAATCTTGATCTTTTTTTCCTTTATATTTCGCCTGAATCTTTTGCAATTCAGGATTCATTTTCGCTGATAACTTTGCTCCCTTTTGTTGCTTAATTGTAAGAGGCAGCATTAACATTTTAGTAACAAACGTAAATAAAATAATACACAATGCAATATTTTCAACATTAAACAATGATAAAAACTCATATATTGCATTTAAAATTTTCCCCATTACCCAAGCAAATGGACCTAAAAAACCGCCTTGCTGTGTTAAAAACAGTAAATCCAACTGATTTTCCTCCTTAATGCCATTTAGAATTGTAGGTACTATAAAAAAGCCATCCTATGGAACGGGATCGAATCCCCCCTTATGAAATGGATGACACTTTAATATTCTTCTTATGGCTAGGTATGTTCCTTTAACTGCGCCATACTTTTCCAAAGCCTCAAGCGCATATTGCGAGCAAGTTGGCGTAAAATTACAAGTAGGTGTTCTCTTTAAAGGAGACAAATACCTTCGATAAATTTTTACTAAATTAATTAATATACGTTTCATTACGATATTATCACTTTTCAACTATGATCTTGTGCAACTTTGCTAAGTGTAATATAGCACTATTTATTTCCTCGAATCCTTTACCTTTTGCACTAGATCTTGCTATTACTACTATGTCCAAACCACTCTGAATCATAGAATCATTCAAACGATAACTCTCTCTAATCAGTCTAGTAATTCGATGTCTAACTACACTATTTCCAACTTTTTTACTTACAGAAATTCCATAACGATTTTCCGTTAAATCGTTTTTTAAAACATACATTATTAAATACTTATTTGCGTAAGACTTACCTCTTCTGTAAACAATTCCAAACTCGTTACTGTTTTTTAATGATTTTATCAATGATAAAACTCCTAATTGTGCAATTATCAATCTTAAATAGAAGAAAAGTAGACAGTTGTTTTATTGCAAAAATAGATATTTCTAATAATAAGAGAAATCTTATTTTGTACTTTATTAAAACTTTTTACTGTCTATTCTTCAAGAAAAGGTCACATTTACTGCGACCTATGCTGATAATTTATGTCTACCTTTTGCTCTTCTTGCAGCTAAAACTTTTCTTCCGTTAGAAGTACTCATTCTTGCTCTGAAACCATGAACTTTAGCTCTGGATCTTTTTTTAGGTTGAAATGTCATTTTCATTGAACTACACCTCCTTTTAGATAACCAATATATATGGTAAGCCTATTTACTCTATTTTAAATAGCATTACTATTATAGTAGGAAAGCAAACTCACGTCAAGTAAATATTTGCTTTTTTAATTTTAGTAAGGATAACTTTTTATTTATCCTCATATATTTAACAATTTTTGATGTATTATACACATATGTGAGTAAATAATCCTCATTTATCCACAGGAAGTGGATAAAATGTGGATAACCATGTTTATCCGTGTTAATTGTTAATGATATAGAATTTATTATACGCTTTTTCACATAGCTTGTCTACGTTGATATTATTAACAATATTATGAACAGCTTGTGTATATTTTAGTTAATAATGTGTATAACTTCACTAAAAATGCGAAAGTTATGTTCATGATGTGATTTTTATCATTGAAATATTAACAATTATGTTATATATTATATGTGTATGGATTTTTATAGTGGTAGTTAAGATATTCACTTTGCGCATTTTTTCTTTTCGGATTCAAGACACCCGTAATAATATTTTACATTGGATATATTAAAGCAAAGCTTTCAACAGTTTTTATCAATATGAATTCCATATTAAATATTCATACACATATGTAGAAAGGCACGGTTTTTTTTATGAAGGGCTTAATTCAAGAAAAATGGAGTGAAATATTAGAATATCTTAAAATTGAATATAATGTTACCGAAGTTTCATTTAAAACATGGTTGCTTCCTTTAAAGGTTTATGATGTTAAAGATAATGTGATTAAATTAGCTGTGGATGATTCGAAAATTGGTGCAAATAGTTTGGATTTTATCAAAAATAAATACTCTTTATTTTTAAAAACGGCAATTGCTGAAGTTGTTAATAAAGATTTTGAAATTGAATTTGTATTACTCAGCCAAACAAAAGCAGAAGAAAAATCCACTTCTTCAACGACGAAATTAAAAAATGAAAGTCTTTCTTATTTAAATCCAAGATATACTTTTGATACTTTCGTTGTCGGTGCAAATAATAACCTTGCTCATGCAGCATCGTTAGCGGTTGCCGAATCACCAGCTGAAATCTATAACCCTTTATTTATTTATGGAGGCGTAGGTCTTGGAAAAACACATTTAATGCATTCAATTGCACATTATATATTAGACCAAAATCCTAATTCTAAGGTTTTGTATGTTACAAGTGAAAAATTTACGAACGAATTAATCGAGTCAATCCGTAATGCAGATTCGACTCCAACTGAATTTCGTGAAAAATATAGAAATATTGACGTTTTACTCATAGATGATATTCAATTTATTATAGGTAAGGAACGAACTCAAGAAGAATTCTTCCATACCTTTAATACCTTGCACGAATCTAAAAAACAAATCATTATTTCATCTGATAAACCACCAAAAGATATTCTAACATTAGAAGAACGTTTAAGATCACGTTTCGAATGGGGATTAACCGTTGATATTCAATCTCCTGATTATGAAACGAGGATGGCTATTTTAAAGAAAAAAGAAGAATTGGATGGCTTAACTATCGATGACGAAGTTATGAAATACATTGCTTCAAATATAAAATCCAATATACGTGAACTCGAAGGCGCTTTAACTAAAATAGTTGCACTATCTCGATTAAAAAAGAAAGAGGTAGATGTAGTCTTAGCAGAAGAAGCCTTAAAAGACTTAATATCACCAGACAACAAAAAGACTGTAACACTTGATTTAATAATTGATGTTGTTGCTGAACACTTTGGGACAACCCCTGCTGAAATCTATTCTGATAATAGAAGTCGAAATATAGCTTACCCAAGACAAGTATCAATGTATTTATGCCGTAAGCTAACTTCACTTTCTTTTACTGAAATAGGAAAAATGATAGGAAAAAGAGATCATTCAACCGTATTACATGGCTGTAATAAAGTTGAGAAAGATTTAAAGAAGGACGTTACATTGCAAAATACAATGGATGTTCTCGTAAAGAAAATAAACCCGCAATAATTTTATTGTGGTTTATTTTCGTTTACTGATACTTTATATATAGAAGAAACTCATACGCTTTTATCAACAATGAAAAGTGTACACAATGTGGTTAGTATGTTAGTAGGGTTTTGATAACTTGATTTTCTGGTTTTGCCCTTAAAAATTATACTTTAACATGTTAAGAATAATTCACATACTTATGATTTCTTTAAACATAATGTGTATAAGGGTTTGAATCACTTATAAACAAATTCACAGCCCCTATTACTATTACTAACATAAATATTTATTATTTATATATGCAAATTTTTCGAAGGGAGTTATACACAATATGAAAATCAAATGTCAAAAGTCTGATTTGTTAAATAGTGTAAATATCGTTTTAAAAGCAGTTCCTGCTAAATCAACAATGCCAATACTTGAATGTGTAGTTATAAATGTAAATGAATCTACGATCAAACTAATTGGTAATGATATGGAATTGGGTATAGAAACCATTGTTAAGGGAGATATCGTAAGTTCAGGTTCTATTGCATTGAATGCTAAGATCTTTTCTGAGATCATTCGAAAACTACCTGATAACGAAGTAACAATTGATACTGATAATAATTATATGGCAACCATTACTTGTGAAAAATCTAAGTTTACTATTTCAGGAAAATCAACCGATGAATTTCCTGTCTTACCTAAGATAGAAAAAAAATCCGCTCTTACAATTTCTCAATTTTCGTTAAAAGAAGTAATTCGTCAAACTGTATTTTCAATCTCTGACAATGAAAGTAATAAAATTATGACAGGAGAACTTTTCGAAATTGATGATAAAGAAATGAGAGTAGTTTCTTTAGATGGTCATAGAATTTCTATTCGTAAAATTGAATTAAAACAAAGTTTCGAATCAACCAAAGTCATTGTTCCTGGAAAAACTCTAATTGAAGTGAGTAAAATTTTATCAGGTGAGATATCTGATGAAGTTTCTATCTATTTCACAGAAAAGCATATTTTATTTGAATTCGATGATACATTAGTATTGTCCAGGTTAATTGAAGGCGAATACTATAAAATTAATCAAATGCTTTCTGCTGATTATGAAACAAAGGTAACAATTAATAAAAAAGAATTTTTAAGTTGTATTGATCGTGCAACTCTTTTAATCAAAGAAACAGAGAAAAAGCCAATTATAGTTGGTATAAAAGATGGTACTATGGAATTAAAAATTAATTCAACCATAGGTTCTATGGATGAAGAGATTGATATTTCCAAAGAGGGTAAAGATATTTTAATTGGTTTTAATCCAAAATTTTTAATCGATGCACTTAGAGTTATAGACGATGAAGAAGTTACAATCTATCTTATTAACCCAAAGGCTCCATGTTATATTAAAGACAAGGATGAAACATATATTTATTTAATATTACCAGTAAATTTTAACGCTGCCGCACATTAGGCAAAAGGATGGAGTTATGGAAAAAATAGTATTAAGAGATGAATTCATAAAACTTGGACAAGCATTAAAAGCTGTAGGTTTTGTTGAATCAGGTGTAGAAAGTAAAGAAGTTATTTTAGATGGTTTAGTAAAAGTGAATGGTCAAGTAGAATACCAAAGAGGCAAAAAATTACATGCTGGTGACGTGGTAGAATATAATAATGACAAAATTCAAATTGTCAATTCCTAATTTTTGTGTTATTGTATTAATTAAAACTTGTAGATTGTGGATAACTAAGATACAAATTTGAAATTTATCCAGATTTGTATGCTTCTTTTTGTTGTACAAAATTTTAAAAATGAAGGATCTTATTAAAAATAATTAGAATAGTTGGTGTGGAGATGTTTGTTAAATCTCTAGAATTGAATAATTTTAGAAACTATAATGATTTATCTATAAAATTGTCTGAAAATACAAACATTTTTTATGGTGACAATGCGCAAGGAAAAACAAATATTCTAGAGGCGATATACTTAGCTTCGACGACTAAGTCTCACAAAGGAAGTAAAGACCGAGAAATTATTAAGATGGATAAAGAAGAATCCCATATAAGAATGATCGTAACAAGAGATGGTATTGATCATCGTATTGACATGCACTTGAAAAAAAATAAACCCAAAGGGGTAGCTATCAATGGTTTACCAATAAAAAAATCAGCAGATTTATTTGGGATTGTCAATGTTGTATCGTTTTCGCCAGAGGATTTATCCATCATAAAAAGTGGTCCAAGTGAGAGAAGAAGATTTATAGATATGGAATTGTGCCAACTAGATAAGATTTATTTGCATAATTTGATAAATTATAACAAAGTTTTAAACCAGAGAAATAATTTATTAAAGCAAATTGTTTTTAAACAAAATTTATTGGATACAATCTATGTGTGGGATGAACAGCTTGTTGCATTTGGAAAAAGTTTAATTCAAACAAGAGAGTCTTTTATTGAAAAATTAAATGAAATCATCGTAACGATACATAAAAAGTTAAGTTGTGGAAAAGAGATTTTAACAATTTCTTATGAACCTAATGTATCTGTGGATGAATTTGAGAATAAACTTCAGGTATCCCTTCAAAGGGATATTGGGCTAAAAGTTACAAATTATGGACCACATAGAGATGATTTGAATTTTAAAATAAATGGTGTCGATATTAGAAAATTTGGTTCTCAAGGACAGCAAAGGACTGCGGCGTTGTCTTTAAAACTTGCAGAAATCGAAATGGTAAAAAACACCATTAATGACAATCCTATATTACTGTTAGATGATGTATTGTCTGAACTTGATAGAAATAGACAAACAGAGTTGCTTGGCAGTATTGATAATATACAAACCATTGTTACTTGTACTGGATTGGAGGAATTTGTAAATAGCAGAATTCAAACCGAAAAGGTATTTCAAGTAATAAGTGGAACAGTGAAGGAGCAAATGGATATTTGCGGTAAGAAAGCAGGAGGATAGATATGAGCAAAGATTACGGAGCTGATCAAATACAGATACTGGAAGGTTTGGAAGCAGTTAGAAAAAGACCTGGTATGTACATTGGTAGTACATCAAGTAGGGGACTACACCACTTGGTTTATGAAATTGTTGACAATGCAGTAGATGAAGCGTTGGCAGGGTTTTGTGATACAATTGACATATCTATAAATCCAGATAATTCCATTACTGTAATTGATAATGGCCGTGGTATCCCAGTTGAAATCAATAAAAAGAAGGGGATATCGACGGTTGAAGTTGTATTTACAATTTTACATGCCGGAGGAAAATTTGGCGGTGGCGGATATAAAGTATCTGGTGGATTGCATGGTGTTGGAGCATCTGTTGTAAATGCATTATCTGAATGGCTTGAAGTTGTAGTTGAAGTTGACGGAAAAATGTATAAGCAAAGATATGAAAAGGGAAAAGTTATAACAGGACTTGAAGTAATTGGCGAATCAGAACGTACTGGTACGACTGTAACTTTTTTACCAGATAATACAATTTTTGAAGAAACAATTTTTGAGTATGATACCTTAAAACAGCGCTTAAGAGAAATGGCATTTCTAACAAAGGGCTTAAAAATTATACTTAGAGATAAGCGAGAAGAAAATGAAGTTGTAAAAGATTTCCACTATGAGGGCGGTATAAAGGAATATGTGCAATACTTAAACAAACATAAAGAGAAACTTTATCCTGAAATTATTTATTGCGAAGGAACAAAGGATAAAGTTTATGTTGAAGTTGCGATGCAACATAACGACTCATATGCAGAAAGTTGCTATAGTTTTGTAAATAATATAACAACTCCAGAAGGTGGAACACATTACACTGGTTTTAAAAATGCAATTACGAAAACATTTAATGATTATGCCAGAAAAATGAAGTATTTAAAAGACAATGAACCAAATCTTTCTGGAGAAGATATTAGAGAAGGACTTACTGCTATCATTAGTATTAAACTACCGGATCCTCAATTTGAAGGACAAACAAAACAAAAATTGGGAAATAGTGAGGCAAGGGGTGCAGTGGATGGAATTGTAAGTGAGCAATTGACTTATTTTCTTGAACAAAATCCTTCTGTAGCAAAAACTATTTTAGAAAAAGCAGTATTAGCACAACGTGCAAGAGATGCAGCAAGAAAAGCAAGAGATCTTACAAGAAGAAAAACTGCACTTGAAGGCATGAGTTTACCAGGAAAATTAGCAGATTGTTCGGACAAAGATCCTAAAAATTGTGAAATTTATATTGTTGAGGGTGATTCTGCGGGAGGTTCTGCAAAAACTGCTAGATCTAGAGCAACCCAAGCTATACTACCTTTACGTGGAAAAATATTAAATGTTGAAAAATCTAGGCTTGATAAAATTTTAGTTAACAATGAGATAAAAGCTATGATTACGGCATTTGGTACAGGAATATCCGATGATTTTGATATTTCAAAATTACGTTATCATAAAATTATTATAATGACAGATGCAGATGTCGATGGTGCTCATATTAGTACGTTATTATTGACGTTTTTATACAGATTTATGCCAGAATTAATTCGTCAAGGTTATGTATATCTTGCGCAACCACCACTTTATAAGTTAGAAAAAAATAAGCAAACTTGGTATGCCTACAGTGATGAAGAGCTGAATAAGATTTTAGCTGAAGTTGGCCGAGACCAAAGTAATAAAATCCAAAGATACAAAGGTCTTGGAGAAATGGATGCAGAACAATTATGGGATACCACTATGGATCCAGAGAGAAGAGTATTGCTTCGAGTAACAATTGATGAAGAAAGTTCATCAGAAGTTGATATGACATTTACTACACTTATGGGTGATAATGTAGAGCCTAGACGTGAATTTATAGAAGCAAATGCAAAGTTTGTTAAGAATCTAGACATCTAGTAATAACTTTATAACGAAATGTTTCGTTGCAGTGAAACTAAAACATTTTAAATAAAGGTAAAATAAAAATAGAAGTATTTCAGATGTTTAGAGAAATATAAAATATTTTAGTTTTACTTAAAACGATAAAACAACGGAGGAAATAAAATGGACGAGAATATCTTTGACAAGGTGCATGATGTTGACCTTAAAAAGACAATGGAAACATCCTATATCGATTATGCCATGTCAGTTATTGCAGCCAGAGCACTCCCGGATGTAAGAGATGGATTAAAACCGGTACAAAGAAGAATATTATATGCAATGATAGAGCTTAATAATGGCCCTGATAAACCCCACCGTAAATGTGCACGTATTGTCGGTGATACCATGGGTAAATTCCATCCACATGGTGACAGCTCTATTTATGGTGCTTTAGTTAATCTTGCGCAGGAATGGTCTACAAGATATCCATTAGTGGATGGACATGGGAACTTTGGTTCTGTGGATGGAGATGGCGCTGCTGCCATGCGTTATACAGAAGCTAGACTTAGTAAAATATCCATGGAGATGTTGTCTGACATCAATAAAGATACAGTTGATTTTTCTCCTAACTTTGATGAGACTGAGAAAGAACCAGTGGTATTACCTTCAAGATACCCAAATCTTTTAGTGAATGGTACATCAGGTATTGCTGTAGGTATGGCAACGAATATACCTCCTCATAACATGAGAGAGATAGTGAATGCTGTCATAAAAATTATCGATAATAAAGTATTAGGCCAAGAAACAAGCATTGAAGAGATATTAGAAGTAGTTAAAGGACCAGACTTTCCAACTGGTGGAAT
>CAJJLI010000009.1 GCA_905192625.1 uncultured Clostridium sp.
CGAAGCTGGCAGGTCTTTCCGACCTTCAGATCGCACACCTGCGCCACTTGGGCGTCCAAAAACTAATATCAGTAATCCCATAGGCGAAATTCTGCAAATTGTATGGGAAAATTGGTACCATTCTCGTGATCATTAATACGAGCATATCGCTCTTTCCATCTTCTGAAAATAGAAGTTTTTTAAGTACATAATTCTTCTCAAGCATCGGCTTAATTGTGTCCTTCAAAAAAAATCGTGCAGCTAGAAATGCTAACATTGCTCCTAATGTGGTGGCAACAAGACACGCAAATATGCCAATTATAGGCCCGAACAAAACCCCTGCTATAACAGCAAATGTAATGCCTGGGAGAGCAAGCACCACACATCCGATAATCGTCAGCACGTTATAGATGAAAATGGCTAATAAGAAATTATTATTGACTACTTCCTGTAAAAAGGAAAGGTTGTCCATATTGCTCAAATACTTAGACCAACCAAAACAGCCGTTCAATACCAAAATAGCAATGACGATCAGTGTAAATAACAGAAGCTTTATTAAGCTTTTCTTATTTTCCATCGTTACCATTCCTCTTCTGACGTTCTATGTAAAGCTGACGGAATAAAACAATCAATGCAGACAGTGCAAACAAAATCAGTAATGCTGTTACAAGCATCTGTGCACCGCCAGTTAGCATTCCTCCCACATAAGAGTAGATAACTGTTGCAGGTAATTGACCAATCCCAGTTGCAACTATAAAGCCACCAAAAGACATAGAAGTAAGCCCCGCCGCATAGCTTACGATATCAAATGAGATAAAAGGAAGCAATCTAGCAATCAATATACTCATACGACCATGCTTTTTGAAAAAATCATCAATTTGTTTTATCCCTGTTTTACTTGTCAATTTTTCTACTACATCACGTCCCAAAATTCTTGCTATAAAGAAGCAAATGGCTGCTCCCACCATAGAACTCACCCATGAAAGAATTGCCCCCTGCCACCAGCCAAATAGATTGGCATTTGCAAATGTTATTAAAAAGGCCGGTAACGGCGCAGCAATGGATTGTAATATCATCAATAAAAACGATATCAATACTGCATAAGGTCCATAAGATTCAACAAAGTTTCTAAGTACCTTAAAATCACCACTTGCGAACATTTTAAATATACTATTGATTCTCTTATTTACTGATGGTATGAAAAAATACATTAGTACTGCTGCCACAATTAAGGCAAGGATTACAATTTTGGTCACCCATTTTTTCTTTTTTAATACATTCTTCTCCATAAATCCCCCTATTTCTTTACTCGACTTTCAATTATAGCATGCATCCCATTTATTTCAATTAATACCGACTATATATACAAAAATCCAATATATATCCATAGATATATAGATGATAGCAATGCTCAAATTAACGCGAATACTTTTAAAAAGTCGTTTTACATTAATTGATAGATACTTGCTGATCATAAAAAATGAGCTCTGCAATACTACGAATACCAATGACTTTGGATAACATTAACAAAGAAAAATCATAAAAGCCTTATGGAGAACCTACCACATAGATGGTATGAAGCGTTCTCAATAAGGCTTTCTCACTTTCTTCTATCTAATTATTTTTAGCAATACGCAGGTCTCAACATGCGTCGAATGTGGAAATTGATCCACAGGACGTACCTTTTCCACCTCATATCCGTTCTCTGTCATGTATTTTAGATCTCTTGCTAACGTAGCAGGATCACAAGATACATAAACCACTTTCTTAGGCTCCATAGCAATCACAGTATCTAATAAACTTTGATCACAACCTTTTCTTGGTGGATCTACAACAATAACATCTGCTCTCATACTACCATTGCTTTCTTTATACTTTTTAGGTAAAACGTCTTCTGCAGCACCTACAAAAAATTCAGCATTCTTTATATTATTTATTTCCGCATTCCGCTTTGCATCCTCAATTGCTTCTGGTACAATCTCAACACCATACACTTCCTTCGCCTTCTTAGCTAAGAATAAAGAAATTGTCCCAATTCCACAGTATAGATCCCATACAATTTCCTCTCCACTAAGATCTGCATAATCAAGTGCTAATTCATAGAGCTTCTTGGTTTGTATCGGATTTACCTGAAAAAATGATAATGGTGAAATTTCATACTTAATATCTCCAATCATATCTGTTATAAAGGTTTGTCCAAATACAGGGATAATTTTTGTTCCAAGAATAACATTGGTCTTTTCTTTATTGACATTTAGACATACGCTTTTTAAATGATATTCTGGATAATCATTTAGGGTCTCCTTTAATTGATTTACCAACTGCTCTATAAACGGAAGTTTCGTTCCATTAATAATTATACATACCATAACTTCTTTTGTAGTAAATCCAACTCTAGTTAAGATATGACGCACTAAACCTTCATGTTTCTCTTCATTATATATACTTATCTTATATTCCTCTAAAAAGGTACGTATCGTTTCTAAGATTGGAATATTAATTTTATCTTGTATATAGCAGTGGCTTGAATCTATAATGCTATGAGTACGGCTTGCATAAAATCCAATGGTTACTTTTCCTTCTTTGTTTAGACCTACTGGAAATTGTGCCTTGTTTCGATAATAATACGGTTCTTCCATACCGATAATTGGTTCTATTGATATATCCTTTAATCCGCCGATACGTTCAAGACAATTCTTTACTTTATTCTCTTTAAACTCTAGTTGTTTTTCATAAGCCAAAGGCTGTACCTGACAACCACCACACTTTGTTGCAATCGGACATTTTGGCTCTACACGATGGCTGGATGGAACCAAAATTTTTTCCACTTTAGCGTATCCATATGTTTTTTTCGTTTTTAATACCTTCGCTTGAATCACATCTCCAACGACTGCGTCTTTGATAAATAAGGTATATCCTTGGTATTTACCGATTCCTTCACCATCACTACCAATATCCTCTACCGTCAACTCGACTATATCATTTTTATTTGGTATATTAACGTTTATATTTTCTTTCATTCCCATTTCCTATCTATTTAAATTTTTATTTGCGTTCCTCTTACCGTCATACTTACCAGAGTATACATCTACAGATAACTAAAATAATGATATGCTTCTATTATCTCGTTTTTTGTTAAATAAATCATACTTTTATTGACTATCTAAGCACTTCTTTTCATTATATAAGCTTTTTTAATATCTAGTTCTTCTTTTCATCATAGAAACTTTCTTATTATATAGTCAATTCTAATCACCATGTAAACATTTTTTTACTAGTAAATCCTTTTCACCATGTAAATTCTTTTTCTCTAGTCAATACTTTTCCCATGTAAATTCTTTTTTCTAGTCAATTCTATTCATCATATAAACTTTCTTATCATCTAGTCAAAACTTATAATCATACAAGCACTATACTTCATTGCTAACATATAAAAATACAAAGCACAAACGCATGGAATTTATAGTATGTGAATAATTTACACATATAAAATTTCATGCGTTTGCTTAGGTCATTTTATCTATTTTCTAATATACTGATGTCTTTCTTACATTCGATTCAAATAATCTTTGATAACCAAGCCAATCACTTTTATCTTCTGAACTGTTCAAAAGTTCCGTCATTGTTTGAAGCTTCGCATCTAGGTTATCTGCTAAGCTAAGTGCCAATGCTTCCGCTATTGCTGGTTTTTTCGGTGATCCATATTCTAACTCCCCATGATGAGCTAAAATACAGTGCATAATTTCATTGGCCATTTTACTTGGGAATCCTGGAATATTTTTAATTCGGTCATGAATCCATTGTGTCCCAATATAGATATGTCCAAGAAGATTTCCCTCATCAGTATAGTCGTTCTCTGGGAATGAAGAAATCTCTTCTAGCTTACCGATGTCATGAAACATAGCTGACGCTAACAACAAATCTCTTTGCAACATAGGGTAATTATCCGCTAAATAATCGCACAATCTTGTTATTCCTAAGGTATGCTCTAGCAATCCCCCCATAAATCCATGATGAACACTCTTCGCTGCTGAATGTTTTTTGAATTTATCTATAAATTTCTTATCTTCAACAAAAAAACTATTCACCAATGCTCTCATATGTGGTTCTTTAATTTTATTCACATAAGTGAGAAGTTCTTTGTACATTTCTTCAACATTTTTTGTCGTCGTTGGCATAAAATCTGCTGGATTATACTCACCTTCTTGGCTTTTTCGAATACGTTTTACATTGAGCTGTAATGTACCTTGAAAATTGGTCACTTGAGCCTCAATATGTATATAATCCATAGCGTCAAAGTGTTCTATCGCAGGTCCAAGTTCCCATACCTTTGCATCAATTGTTCCTGTTTTATCTTGTAAAATCAAAGAATAATAGCTTTTCCCATTCTTAGTTTTTAGTGTTTGGGTTTGCTTACAAAGGTATGTTTCCTTTAACATTTCACCATCTCGTAACTCATTTAGATATCTCATTTTTATACCTGGCCTTTCTAACTCCATAACTTCATTATACCCTACAAACGCCAAGATATAAAGTAAGAATTGCAAATCTTAGTCTCTAATTGCCTTTTTTTGCAATATTACTTCTAGTTGTATTTCTTTTAATACTTGTTTCGATTTTCTTTGTACGGTAATTACTACTTTATCTCCAACCTTATTGCTGTTTAAAATCTTATTAAACCCATTCATAGAGATAACCTTTATATTATTAACTGCTGTAATTATGTCACCTTGATATATCCCTGCCTCAAATGCTGGTGAGTTAGAATGAACTTCTGTAACATAAATTCCATTCTCAAGGCTTTCTTCTTCCAAGAAGCTAGCTGGTATATCCATACCTTGAATACCAAAATAAATTCGATCCGTCTTATTAGCAAGAGAATCTATAATTGGTTTTAACTTCGTAATTCCGATTGCTGTACTTATATTAGAGTCTTTATCTTCCTTTAAGCTTTGAGTAATAATACCCACGACTTCACCACTTATATTTACTATTATTCCACTACTTTGTGGTGTATCCGTAATATCGGTATAAAATAAATCAAGGCTATTATCTGTAACATACACAGTGCTACCTTTGCTAGTTACCATTCCAATTTCCATTGAGCCGGTATAACCATTTGGACTTCCAAGTGCCAAGATAAAATCACCAACTGCCAATGGATATGATTCACCAAGGTCTACACTTTTTATATTCTCAAACTGTTCCGCTGGAATGTTTTTTAACTCCACTGCAATTACAGCTAAGTTATAATCTTTATCATAATTCCATAACACTCCTGGAACTGTGATTCCTCCATAGAACTCTACTTCTATATTATCTGCATTTTCTACACTGTCTAAATTCGTTAGAATTAAAACATCGACGTTGTTTTCACCAATAACAATACCTGTGGTTGATTTTCGTTTCTCATACTCATCATTAAACCAGTCTACACCACTCTCAACTGCCGTAATCGTTGTAAGTGAGTTACGTAACGTCCCTGCAAGTTGTTTAATATCTCCATAGATCGTTTGTAAGTCTTTTATCGTAGCATCTATTTTTTGTTCAATAATTGTAGGCTTTGGTTTTTCATCGACTTTATTCGGTTCACCCTCTGGTTTCTCAGTAACAGTCGGTGCTACACTAATGGTAGGATTTGGCGTAGGTGTTAATCCTGCACTTGCACCAGTATCATCTGGACCGTTTGATGGAAATAATATTTGTTGACGCTTTAGTTCATCTAAACCTAATAGTTGAAATACAATCGAATCTGATTTTATAAATACAATCCTTGCAACAAAGCCAAAAATAACCGCAAGAATCAAAGTAGTTGCAACTGAAAACATAAAACGCTTAATCCTATGCTTTCTTCGTGAAACTACCTTTTCTTGTATAAAACTAAATTCTTTTTCATTTCCACGTTTCATGATATCCATATACCTTCTCCTTATGATTCCATAAGTTACGCTTGTCTTATCATTGTATCATCAACTTATGAACATACTATGAAGATTTTGTAAATATTGTTTCTTAATCAAGGAAATGTGTCAATTATATCAATCCGAACGATGCAGTGTAAAGATAAATTCCGTGCCAACACCTTCTGTACTAATTACATTAATATTTTCATTATGTGCTAAAATAATTTCTTTTGTAATTGAAAGTCCTAAACCTGTGCCTTTTTTATCTTTTCCCCGCGATGAATCTGATTTATAAAAACGTTCCCATATCCTTTTAATGCTCTCTTTCGGTATCCCCACCCCATGATCTTTAATCGAAACAAAGACTTTGGATCCCTTTTCCTCAACTGAAACTTTAATGGTGGAATCTTGATTGCTAAATTTAATTGCGTTATCTATTAAATTATAAAGCACTTGTTGTATCTTATCGATATCTGCATCCACATAGATTTCTATAGAGGAAAAAATAAGGTTTAATATGATCTTTTTCTTTGTGCACTGACCTTCGAAAGTCGCTGCTGTTTTGCGAATAACAGAATTAATGTCAAAAGAGGTAATATCTAAGATTGTACCGTTATTTTCAAAGCTATTTAAAGCAAGTAGATTCGTTGTTAATTTTGTCAGTCTTTCTGCTTCAAATAATATAATATCTAAGTATTTCCCTTGCATTTCATACGTTATCGTCCCATCTAGCATCGCTTCTGCATACCCTTTAATACTTGTAAGAGGAGATCGAAAATCGTGTGATATATTTGCGACAAACTTTTTTTGATATTCATCAAGATTTTTTAACTCATCGGCCATATAACGTATCGTATTCGCCAAATCTCGAAACTCATCATGAGAATTAATCTTAATGGGATAATCAAAATTTCCACTGGAATATTCTTTTGTCGCTTTGATCATTTTTTCTACTGGAGACACTGTAATTCGATAAATAATTCCGAAAATTAATGCTAAAATTAAGAGGAATATCAAATAACAGATATTAATAAAATCAACGTAGTTTACACTATCTCCTTTGATTCCCTCCATTGAAGTATGAATACAAACATATCCCTTTACCGTATAATTATACGGAATCCGAACAATAACACTTAGCATTGGTTCCGTAAAAATTCCTTTGAAATATGCATTTTTAACATACGTTTGATCTAAATAAGCCTCATCAATTTCGTTAATATTAATCCCCACAGCATTGCTTTTCGTATCTGCAATTACAACCCCACTATTATCAACAACCCATATTCGAGTTTTTAAAAAAGAATCGACGGTACGAAGCTGCTTTAGCATGTCTTGAAGCGTCATTTGCTCATTATAATATTGACTCGCGTATTCAGACACAATTAGGGAGCCTTCACTATAAAGTGCTTCTTTCTTCTTTTCAATTAGATTTTCTTCCATTAATTTTCTACCAGAAGTGTTTAATAAAAAGAACATAGAAACAGCTGCAACGAAATACAAAATTATTAATTTAATAAGTACACGTTTTTTCAGAGTACTCCCCCCTATCTTGCATACTTTCCTATACCAAACCTTATCTTATGTATTATTTTTTTACTTCAAATTTATAACCGATTCCCCATACGGTAGATAAACGCCACGAATCGTGATCTTTTATTTTTTCACGCAAACGCTTTATATGAACGTCCACTGTTCTAGTATCTCCAATGTATTCATAACCCCAGATATGATCAAGCAACTGCTCTCTTGTAAATACTTGATTTGGATGAGATGCCAAAAAATAAAACAGTTCAAGCTCTTTTGGTGGCATTTCAACTACCGTTCCGTAATAAGTTACGGAATAATTGGATTGATTTACGGTCAAATCAGGGTAGGATACGAAATCTCCCGTTTGAGGAATACTCTCTTGCATCGATTGCGGTGCCTGAACAACTCTTCGAAGCACCGCTTTTACTCTTGCTACAAGTTCTTTGGAATCAAATGGCTTTATCATATAATCATCCGCACCAAGTTCTAGCCCTAAAACCTTATCAAATATTTCTCCTTTTGCTGATAGCATAATAATTGGAACCGCAGAAGTTTTTCGAACTTCACGGCATACCTCATATCCATCAATTCCAGGAAGCATCAAATCTAATAATATTAAATTCGGATGATAACGCTTAAACTGTTCAATTGCTTCTTCTCCATCGTTAACGATCAAGGTGTCAAAACATTCTTTCATTAAATATAGAGAAATTAATTCAGCAATATTGGAATCATCATCAACAATTAAAATCTTTTGCTTAGCTGCCATTGAATCCCCACCTTTTCTACTTAAATTCAACAATAGTTACACCATGGTCTCCTTCACCAAAACCTCCAACACGATACGACTTAACATACTTGGTTCGCTTTAGATGAGCATGCACTGCTTCTTTTAATGCTCCTGTACCTCGTCCATGTATGATAGTAACCTGTGGTAAATGAGCCAAATATGCATCATCTAGGTATTTATCCACCATCGGAATTGCCTCATCTACTCGCTTTCCAATGATGTTTATTTCAGGACTAATTGACATAGATTTGCTCATACGTAGTTTTCCACTTTGTGTTTTAGTAAGCGTCGGCGTTTTAATTGTTTCTTCATCCACTAGCTCTAGATCCTTAATATTTACAAGAGAACGTAAAATTCCCATTTGTACATATAAATCACCTTTTGCGTTTGGAAGGGAGTTAACCGTTCCTTTTAAATTTAAGCTTAACACATTTACGGTATCCCCCAATTTGAAATCCGTTGCTTTGTGTTGTTTATTTGTCTTCTTTTTCTTTACCGCTAGCTTAGAATCGGCTTCACCCAAGCGTTCACGTAAGGCATTTCTTTCATTCTCCATGTCCTTACCAATGCCGCCTTCTTTGCTCCATTTGTTATACTTACGAATTGTATCATCTGCATAATCTTTCGCTTCCTGTAGAATTTCACGTGCTTTTTCATTCGCTTCTCTTAAAATTCTATCCTTGGCTAAATCAATCTTTGCATTCTTTTCTTCCAGACGTTTCTTTAACTCTTCAATTTCTTTTTTATGAAGATTGATTTCTTCTTTATCTTTCTCCATCGCAATACGATTGGCTTCTAGATTACTAATAACATCTTCAAAACTCTCATCTTTTGTTCCAATTAATTCTCTCGCATGCTCGATAATATAATCTGGCAACCCTAACTTTGAGGAAATTGCAAATGCATTACTCTTTCCAGGAATCCCAATCAACAAACGATAGGTTGGACGAAGTGTTTCTACGCTAAATTCACAAGATGCATTGCATACGCCTTCCGTTGATAGCGCATAAATTTTCAATTCGCTATAGTGGGTCGTAGCCATTGTACGGACTCCCTTATCTTTTAAATACGATAAAATAGAGATCGCTAAGGCTGCACCTTCCGTTGGATCTGTTCCAGCACCTAATTCATCAAATAACGCTAATGAATTTTCATTGGCTTGTTTTAAAATGGATACGGTATTTGTCATATGAGATGAGAATGTACTTAAGCTTTGCTCAATGCTCTGCTCATCCCCGATATCTGCATATACATCTTCAAATACGGATAGCTCAGAGCCATCAAAAGCTGGTATATGGAGACCCGATTGTCCCATCAATGTAAATAAGCCAACCGTTTTTAATGAGACCGTCTTACCTCCGGTATTTGGTCCTGTAATTATTAATAAATGAAAGTCTTTTCCTAGATAAATATCAATTGGTACCACATGATGTGGATCAATGAGAGGATGACGTCCCTTTTTAATATTAATATAGTGATTTGTATTAAACTTAGGTTCACTAGCTTTCATTTGCTTTGATAACTGCGCTCTGGCAAATATAAAATCAAACTCGATTAATGTTTGTAAATTATATTTTAGATTCTCAGTTTCATTTGCTACCATATTGCTAAGCTCTGCAAGAATCTTTTCAATTTCTTCACGCTCTCGAATGCCTAGTTCTGCTAGTTCATTGTTTAATTTTACGATTGCCATAGGCTCAATAAAAGCCGTGGAACCAGTTGAGGACTGATCATGCATCATTCCTTGAAATGTATTTTTAAATTCTTGTTTCACCGGCAAACAATAACGTCCATTACGCATAGTGATAAGTGCGTCTTGTAACATTGTTCGGGTTGTACTGGAATTTAAGATTGTATTTAACTGTTCATGCACTTTATCGTTTGTAATTTTAATTTGTCTACGAACACTTTTTAATCCTGGACTTGCATCATCTGCGATTTCCTCTTCTGAAATAATGCATCGCAAGATTTCATTGTTAATAGGCGATAATGGCTCTAATAGACGAAAACGTTCTGACAAGCTATCACCTTCAAGCTCTTCTTCATCCCCTTTTGAGGAATATCCATAATTTTTAACACGTAGCGTTGCAGTTAAAATAGAGCTGATTCTTAGTAATTCACCAGCCCCTAAGGTTGAGCCAACTTCTAATCGCATAAGAGATGCCCTGATATCAGGAACACCAGAAAAAGACAGGCTACCTTTCTTATAGATACGAGATAATGCATCACTTGTTTCTTTTTGCATTGCTCGTATTTCATCTAAATTGCTGCTAGGCTTTAAATGAGAACATTTTTCCTTTCCCATAGTAGAACCGGCATAAGCGGTTAATTTATCAATAATCTTATAGTATTCTAACGTCTTTAATGCTTTTTCATTCATAACTTGACCTCCAAGTTTACACAAGGAATCCTATCCATATCGAATGCACAGGCATACACCAATACTTTGGATTTTCACAATATTTTAATTTAAGCTGATCAAATCTATTTTACCTTATTTCTCTAAAAAGGTCAAAGTAGATATTCACAAATTCCACACCATACTTGCAATGATCGATACATGCCTTCTAACATGTCTCATTTTTATACAAACAGAATGCACCTGCTAATAAACTTGCTTCTTCGTTAATTAACAATAAAAACAAAGAAAAGAAATTTATTAACAGGTGCACTATTAGAATAACCATTTTATCCACAATTATACGTTTTAATTCACAACGTTCTTACTCATCCCAAGTATGATGATGTAATTCGCCAAACATTCGCATATGATCAAAATTATTTTGCCTTAATGCTTCATAAAGTACAATGGCTACGGAATTGCTTAGATTAAGGGAGCGTATGTCCCCAATCATCGGAATACGAATTGCGGTATCTTTATTCTCTATAAGAATTTCCTCAGGAATACCAGCGCTCTCCTTACCAAACATGATAAAACAATCTGGTTCATAGGAAACCTCTGTATAAACATGTCTAGCTTTTGTCGTTGCCATATATATTTTAGCATTTGGATTTTTTTCTAAGAACTCTTCGTAATTTTTATATACTGTAACATCTAGATCCTTCCAATAATCTAAGCCAGCTCTTTTAATCTCTTTTTCATCCAATCGGAATCCAAGAGGCTCAATTAAATGTAACTTTGCCCCTGTAGCAACACAAGTTCTTCCTATATTTCCTGTATTGGCTGGAATTTCTGGCTCAAATAAAACAATGTTCATGTCTAACCTCCACTATATCTGCATAGATCTCTATGCATGTCTTTCCTTCAATTTATCTGTGTTTTAAATAATTGTTTTCTATAATTGTTTTCTATCTTTTTTACAATCTTTTACCCAATCGTTTCCCGATTGAGGCTAGTTAAAATATTTCACTAGAATTCTTCATTTCGAAACAAAAAGAAGTTGCTGCCATATGAATACCGCAACAACCCCCATTATTATGCGCTTAATGCCACATTAATTTCAATTACCTTATCTTCCTCATAAATAAGTGGAATACAAATATTCGTTGTATACATATTCGTAAAAGTTACCGGTCCATTACAAATCGTAGGAGGTGTTATATCAATACCAATTCCCTTGGTAGAGAAAACAGTAGCCGTATTACCAAGGATCATATTCCCAAGCTCACAAACAGCACTCTGTGCAAGTTCATTCATCTCATCCAATGGCATCATGCACATCTTTGAGGCAACATCAAGTGCTACTACCTCATTAAAATCAAGTATCACTTGCCCCTTCATTTTACCTGTAACCCCAAGCATAATTAGTAGAGATTGATTTTCAAATCGAGTATCCTTTGCATAAGCCTTCCCAATTTTCGCATCTATAAACACCATTTCCTTAAGAACCTTAGTTGCTGCAATTAAAAACGGATTGATATAATCAGCATTCATTATTGCTGCCTCCTCCTGTGTAAATAACTAACTATTTACTAAAATATTCTAAATATCTAGAACAATTGTATCACACCTAAGATTTTCCTTCAACTTTTTCTTATTTTCGATATTTATTTACAAAACGTTCCATTCTTCCTAAGGCTTCTTTTAACGCTTCAATTGAGTATGCATACGAAATACGCAAATATCCCTCTCCAGAATCACCAAATGCAGTACCTGGGACAACTGCAACTTTTTCTTCCATCAATAACTTATTTGCAAATTCCTCTGAAGTCATACCAAGACTCTTAATGCATGGAAATACATAAAAAGCTCCATATGGTTCAAAACATGTTAGGCCCATTTCATTTAGCTTATGAATCAAGAAACGACGTCGCTTGTCATAAGCGTCACGCATCATTTCAACATCGGAATCTCCATTTTTTAAAGCTTCAACCGCTGCATATTGGCTTGTAGTTGGTGCACACATTATGGCAAATTGATGCAACTTCGTCATCTGACGAATTATATTACTAGGACCTACTGCATAACCAAGTCTCCATCCAGTCATCGCATGGGATTTGGAAAATCCATTGATTACAATGGTACGTTCCTTCATTCCAGGAAGCTCTGCAATGGATGTATGTCTCACTCCATACGTAAGTTCAGAGTAGATTTCATCGGAGATTACAAACAAATCATGTTCAATAATTACATCGACAATTTCTAATAGCTCTTCCCTTGTCATAATTGCCCCCGTTGGATTGTTGGGGAAAGGCATCACTAGTATTTTCGTTTTTTCTGTAATAGAATTTAGGAGTTCCTGTTTTGTTAATTTAAAGTTATTTTCTTGTTTTAATGGAATAATGACTGGATCTCCATTTGCCATTGTAACGCAAGGCACGTAAGAAACGTAGCTTGGCTGAGGTACTAACACTTCATCCCCATCATCAATCATACAACGAAGCGCTACATCAATCGCCTCGCTACCTCCAATGGTAACTAAGACCTCAGAGTCCGGGTGATAGCATAAGTTATATTTTCTATTTAAGTAACAGCAAATCTCTACTCTTAAATCCTTTAACCCTGCATTTGAAGTATAAAAAGTGCGTCCCTTTTCTAGGGAATAGATTCCCTCTTCTCTAATGTGCCAAGGTGTATCAAAATCTGGTTCCCCTACACCTAAGGAGATTGCATCTTTCATTTCATTCACAATATCGAAAAATTTTCTTATACCAGATGGCTGTATTGTTGTAATTTTTTTATTTAATGGGTCTCTCAAGGTGTAATCAGCATCCTTTCATCTTCTTTTTCTTGTATCAATGGTATTCCATGCTCTTTGTATTTCTTTAGAACAAAGTGTGTTGCCGTACTAAGTACCGACTCCATTGGAGCTAGTTTACTAGAAACAAAGTTTGCAACCTCACGCATACTTTTACCATCAATAATAACTGTAAGATCAAAGCCTCCAGACATCAGATAAACAGATTCCACTTCTTCAAACTTATAAATGCGTTCTGCAATCTTGTTAAATCCCTGTCCCCTTTGTGGTGTCACTTTTACTTCAATGAGTGCTGTCACCTTTTCACTTTCTGTTTTGTCCCAATTAATTAGAGTTGGATAACCACAGATTATTGACTCATCTTCCAATTCTTTGATTGTTTGGGCGACCTCTTCCTCCGTGGCTCCTAACATTATCGCTAAATCTTTCACGGATAATTTGCTGTTTTTGTCAATCGCTTTTAAAATCTTTTCTCTCATGCTTATCCACTCCTTTACGTATTTTTAAAATACTTTATATATTTCATCCCCTTTGGATGGCTCTATATATCTAATTTCATCTTCATTATAAACAATTTTATCGTTAGAAGAAGTAACATTTCCTATGGATACGACTGGAATATTCACAAGTTCTAAACTCTTAATAACTTCCTCTGGTTGACTTGTTACAATTAACATACATCCACCAGAAACAAGCATATACGGATTTAAATCATAGAACTCACAAAACTCTATGGTTTCTTGCTTCATAGGAATTTTTTTAAGATCAACGTTAAACCCACAGCCTAGTTTTTGTGAAAGTTCCCATAAAGATCCAAAAATTCCACCTTCTGCAACATCATGAAAATACAATTCTTCTCTATCTTTTAATACCTCATAGACTTCTTTTAGAGACAAGTCAATATGCTCTGCATTACCATTCGTTATAAATGACTTTGTATATTTTGTATTTAACTCTTCAAACTTCATTTCTGCAAGGCGGATAGTAGCTTCTAGGCCAATGTGCTTCGCTAATAAGATAGTTTGGTTCTCACCAACAAATTTATTTAATTTCGTTAATTCACTTTGTTTTACGCCTAACGAATTAATTGTTACAACTGCTTCTGTTACAGAATCACTAATGGTCGTTTGGCCACCTAATATATCTACTTCATGTTGGGCACAGATTCCATCCATTAATTTCATCCATTCCTTTATCGTACTTTCTTCAAATACTCTAGGGATGGTTAATGACACTGTG